>DATBML010000269.1:0-1644 GCA_036554885.1 Desulfuromonadales bacterium | reverse complement strand
TCATCTCCAAAGTGGAGGAGGGACGCCCCACGGCCGACCTGCTGCCGGAGATGCTGCCGCGGATCATTGCCGGCATCCCCTTCAAGAAGTCGATGCGCTGGAAAGACCTGGACATCCGCTTTGCCCGGCCGATCCACTGGCTTGTCGCCCTTTACGATGGCTTCGTCGTCCCCTTCCGCTACGGCAATGTCGAAAGCGGCAACCTCTCGCACGGCCACCGCTTCATGGCGCCCGGACCGTTTCCGGTGCGCAGCCTGGAGAACTGGCTGGAGGAGGCCGAGCGCCATTTCGTCATCCCCGATCCGCGGAAGCGCCAGGTGATGATCGCCCGGGAGATCGAGCGGGCGGCCCATGCGGCCGGCGGCGAGGTCAATCCGGATGAGGAACTGCTCGAAGAGGTTGCTTTCCTGGTGGAGGATCCCAGCCCGATCTGCGGCTCCTTCGAGGAGAAGTACCTGGAACTCCCCCGCGAACTGCTGATCACCACCATGCGCGAGCACCAGCGCTACTTCACTCTGACCGGCCAGGACGGCCGGCTGCTGCCGCGTTTCATCACCATTTCCAATACCCGGGTCGAGGACCCGGAAGTCGTCGCGCGGGGCAACGAGCGGGTATTGCGCGCCCGCCTCTCCGATGCCATGTTCTTCTGGAAGGAAGATCAGAAGGTCAAGCTCGAAAGCCGCCTCGAGGCCCTCAAGAACGTCGTATACCAGGCCAGACTGGGGACCAGCTACGAGAAGGTGATGCGCTTCCGCGATCTGGCCGTGGGACTCGCCGAGCGCTTCGATCCGGCGGTCCGGGAGCTGACCGAGCGGGCGGCGCTGCTGGCCAAGTGCGACCTGGAGACGGGCATGGTCTACGAGTTCCCCGAGCTGCAGGGGGTCATGGGGCGCGAGTACGCCCGCCTCGAGGGGGTGGACCCGCGCATCTGCACGGCGATTTTCGAACACTACCTGCCGGTGCAGGCCGGCGGCCAGCTCCCTGCGGACGACCTCGGCGCTTTCGTCTCCATCGCCGACAAGATCGATACCGTCTGCGGCTGCTTCGGCGTCGGCCTGATCCCGACCGGGACCGCCGACCCCTATGCCCTGCGCCGCTGCGCCATCGGCATCCTCAACATCATCCTCGATCGCGGCTACCGCCTCTCGCTGCCCGATCTGACGGGGCGCAGCGTCGCCCTGCTCGAAGCGAAGCTGACCCGTCCGGCCGCCGAGGTGACTGCCGACGTGCTGAACTTCTTCCGCCAGCGCTTCTTCAATATGCTCACCTCCTTCGGCTATCCGCAGGACGTGGTCGACGCCGTCCTGTCGGCCTCCTTCGAGGAGCCCCTGGATGCTCTGGAACGGGTCAAGGCGCTGGCCGACCTGAAAGGGCATGCCGACTTCGAGCCGCTGGCGGTCGCCTTCAAACGGGTGGTCAACATCATCAAGGGCGGCGTGCCGGCGAGCATCGAGACGGCCCTGTTCGAAGCCGACTGCGAGAAAAACTTGTTCGAGACCCTGGTGAGGGTTCAGGCAGAGGTCGATGGCCACATCCGGGCCGAGGACTATCCCGCCGCGCTGCGTGCCATCGCCACCCTGCGGGCTCCGGTGGACGCCTTCTTCGACGGTGTCATGGTCATGGCGAAAGAAGAGACGGTCCGTA
>DATBML010000233.1:0-1908 GCA_036554885.1 Desulfuromonadales bacterium | reverse complement strand
GCGCCGAAGAGCACGCCGCCCTCCTCTTCTGCCTCGCCGCCGCGCTGCTGCTCGGTTTCCTGCCGGGGCCGCTGCTCGACCTGATCGCGGCGGTCATTCCGTAAGGCATCAAAAAGATTGACATCCCCAGCCGGACGGATTATTGAACAGAGCAAGACATTTAGCCCAATCAATTTGAGGATGTCGACATGGCCGCACAGAAGATAGAACTGCCCGAAAAGGAGATTGCCGACCTCTGCCGCCGCTATCAGGTACGCGAACTGGCTGTCTTCGGCTCGTTCGCGCGCGGCGACTTCCGGCCCGACAGCGACATCGACCTACTGGTAGAGTTCGCCCCGGAGGCAGAAATCAGTTTTCTCACCTTGGCCCGAATGGGACGGGAGTTGGCCGCGCTTCTGCACCGGCAGGTGGATCTGGTCCCCAAAGGTGGGCTCAAGCCGAGAATCAGAAAAGAGGTTCTCGAAAGCCGCAAGGTGCTCTATGCGGCGTGAAGAGCTTTACCTTTCGGACATCATCGAGGCTGCCGATGCAATTTCCGGCTTTCTCCGGAGCGTCGAGAAGGCAGACTTTCTCGGCAACGATCTCGTCCGAAGCGCCGTGCTGCAGAAGCTGCTGGTCATCGGTGAGGCGGCAGCAAGGTTGCCAAAGGAACTCCGCAAGCGTCACCCGGCGACTCCTTGGCCCGATATCATCGCCTTCCGCAACATCGCCGTCCACGCCTACTTCTCCGTCGACTGGCCCATCGTCTGGGTGACAGCGGTGCGGGACGTGCCGGAACTGCGTGAAATGGTGGCCAGTATTCTCGCCGCCGACTACCCGGAGCACAGGTGATACCCGCCACCCCACCGGAAGATGAAACCGGCAGCCGTCGGGGCCGGCAAGATTATTCTTACTCGAACGAAAGGAACTTTCTTCATGGAACCGTTTGAAACGAGCTACCCCCGCACCGCCGAGCAGGTCGTCGTCGCCCAGAACACCCTCCTGCGGCAGGTCTACGCCTGGATGGGGCTGGGTCTGCTGCTGACGGCGGCGATGTCCGTGGTCACCCTCTCCTCGCCGGCCTTGCTCGAACTGGTCTTCGGCAACCGCCTCGTCTTCTATGCTCTAATCTTCGGGGAACTCGGCCTGGTCATCGCCGTGTCGGCAGCAATCAACCGCCTGAGCGCGGCGACGGCGACCGCCCTCTTCCTGCTCTATGCCGCCCTCAATGGCGTCACCTTCTCCGTCATCTTCGCCGTCTATACCGCCGAGTCGATCGCCTCGACCTTCGTCGTCACCGCCGGCACCTTCGGCGCCATGAGCGTCTACGGCTACACCACCAAGCGCGACCTGACCAACTGGGGGAGCTTCCTCTTCATGGGACTGATCGGCATCGTCATCGCCTCGGTGGTCAATATCTTCGTCGAGAGCAGCGCTGCCTCCTGGGTGATCTCGGCCATCGGCGTGATCGTCTTCACCGGCCTGACCGCCTACGACACCTGGAAGATCAAGGCGATGGCGGCAGCCGGGGCGCAGGGGCGCAAACCGGCGATCCTCGGCGCGCTCACCCTCTATCTCGACTTCATCAACCTCTTTCTCATGCTGCTGCGGCTGTTCGGCAATCGGCGGTGATCTCATAGAATGGTTGAGAGCGGGAGCCTCAATGTGGCTCCCGCTCACTTGCTCCGCGCGCGGCGCGGCGTCTCGGCAAGATGCTGCCAGGAGGTCAGACAATGGTCAGCTCCTGCCGTTGCCATTTATAAAGGAGCACTACTTGTTTCAAAGATCCACCGCCACCGGCTACCGCCCCGTCCTCGACAAAATCCGCCAGAAAACCCTCGTCTTCGGCGCCAACACCCTCCTCACCGAATTCCGCCTCGAACAAGGCGCCATCCTCCCCCGCCACTCCCATCCCCACGAGCAGACCGG
>DATBML010000369.1:0-2572 GCA_036554885.1 Desulfuromonadales bacterium | reverse complement strand
GCCCACGAAACGTTGCGGCCCCTCAATCTGAAGCCGTCGCAGATCAAACTCTGCCTGAACGACACCAGCCTGGTGCCGAACAGCGGTCCTTCGGGCGGCAGCCGCCAGAACGTGGTCACCGGCAACGCCATCAAAGCGGCCTGCACCCTGCTGCTCAAGGCCATGCGCAAGGCGGACGGCAGCTATCGCAACTACGACGAAATGGTAAAAGAGCAAATAGCGGTCAAGCACGAAGGGAGCTGGACGACACCCTGTACTCATATGGACGACAACCAGCAGGGCAATCCCTTCTGCATTTACATGTATGTGCTCTTCATGTCCGAGGTGGAAGTTGATACCACGACGGGCAAGAGCACGGTACTCAAAATGACTTCCGTGGGCGACTACGGCACCATCACCAACCGTCTCGTCGTGGACGGCCAAGTGTACGGCGGTCTAGCCCAGGGAATCGGCCTCGCCCTTACCGAGGATTTCGAGAAACTCGACAAGCACACCAACCTGATCGGTTCGGGATTCCCGTTCTGCAAGGACATTACCGACGACATGGAAATTCTCTATGTCGAAACCCCGCGCCCCGAAGGTCCCTTCGGTGCGGCCGGCGTCGGCGAGGGGCCGCTCACCTCGCCCCACGTCGCCATCCTGAACGCCATCGACAACGCCTGCGGCGTCCGCGTCAGGGCCATCCCGGCCTACCCGGAGAAGGTCCTGAAGGGACTCAAGTCGAAGAAGAAGGCGTATGACGTGAGCGACGCCGTCGAGGACGGCTACATGTCCCAGGGTGGCTTCGACACCCTGAAGAAGAAGTAGTAGCGCAACACCGGGGCGGACGCGGCAGCGAAGCCGCGTCCGCCCTACAACATTGGGACCCCCCTCAGTCCCCCTATTTGGTAAGGGGGAAACGAGCACAGGCGAGCAGGGGGGTAGAAATCAGGCAGGTTAATCATGGACCAGAACAAGCTGCGGGAATGGGAATACAAGTGCATCCAGGAGGAGCCGCCCGAGTGTACGGCCGCCTGCCCGATCCATGTGGATGCCCGGCTGTTCGTCAAGGAGATGGGGCGCGGCGACTGGGATGCCGCCTTCAAGGTCCTCGCCAGGACCATGCCGTTCCCCGGCATCCTGGCCCGGATCTGCGACCACCCCTGCGAGCTCAGGTGCAAGCGAGGGGAGGTTGAGGCGCCGATCGCCATCGGTCTCCTGGAGCGGAGCTGTGCGGAGAACGTGGCCGCCAGGGGAAAGATCCAGCTCCTCTCCCGGCGCACCCAGAGGATTGCCGTCCTCGGCGGCGGCTTCGCCGGACTCACTGCCGCCTGGGACCTGTTGAAGAAGGGTTTCCAGGTCACAGTCATTGAACGGAGCGACCGACTGGGGGGGTCGCTCTGGGAGCTTTCCGATTCACTGCTCCCCGGCGAGGTAATCGCCGAGGAGCTCGCCACTCTGGAAACCCTGAAGGCCGAGATCCGCCTGGGCGCCCCCCTTGACAGCGCGGCGTTCGTGGCGCTCCGGAGCGAATTCGACGCCCTCTTCATCGACCGGGAGGCGGTGGCCGGCTGCACCCTCCCGCTGGCTCTGGACGACAGGGGAGAGATCGCTAGCGATAGTGACACCGGCGCCACCGACCAGGAGGGGGTCTTTGCCGGCGGCGGGACCCGGCTGCGCGGCGCCTGGTCCCCGGTCAACGAGGCACTCCAGGGGAGGAAGGGTGCCCTCTCCATCGAGCGCTTCATCCAGAAGGCCCAGATGGGGGCCGGCCGGGAGAACGAGGGGCCGTTCACGACCCGGCTCTTCACCAGCATCGCCGGGATCGAAGAAGTGCCACGGGTTGTGCCCAAGGATGCCGCGGCCGGCTTCACCTCCGACGAGGCGCGGGCGGAGGCTGGCCGCTGCCTCCAGTGCGAGTGCATGGAATGCGTCAAGGTCTGCCTCTACCTGGAGCGCTACCAGGGGTATCCGAAGAAGTATGCCCGGCAGGTCTTCAACAACGAGCGGGTCATCTTCGGCGCGGCGCATACCAAGAACCAGTTCGTCAACTCCTGCAGTACCTGCGGTCTCTGCGAGACCGTCTGCCCCAACGACTTCTACATGGGGGATCTCTGCGTCCAGGCGCGCCGGACCATGGTCGAGCAGAAGCTCATGCCCGCCTCCTTCCACGAGTTCGCCCTTCAGGACCTGGCCCACAGCGGCAGCGAGCGCTTCGCCCTCTGTCGGCACGAGCCGGGGAAAGAGCAGAGCGCCTGGCTCTATTTCCCGAGCTGCCAGCTCTGTGCCACCTCCCCTGTCGAGGTGCTTTCGTCCTACCGCCACCTGCGGGACAGCCTCGCCGGCGGGGTCGGGATCATGCTCGGCTGCTGCGGCGCTCCCGCCTTCTGGGCCGGGCGTGAGGACATCTTCCGCGAAACCATGGAAGCGCTGCGCCAGGAGTGGGAACGGCTGGGCAAGCCCCGAGTTATCACCGCCTGCTCCACCTGCCAGAGCCTCTTCAAGGAGCATCTCACAGGGATGGAGACCATTGCCATCTGGAAGCTCCTGGAGGAAACCGGACTCCCCGCGTCCGCCCGGTGCAGTGCAGAGG
>DATBML010000226.1:0-2959 GCA_036554885.1 Desulfuromonadales bacterium | reverse complement strand
GGGCAGACGATCTTCCACGCCCACATCCATCTTATTCCCCGGCGCAGCGGCGACACGGCCGATCCGCGCGGCGGCGTTCGGGGCGTGATTCCGGGGCGGCAAAAATTCTAGGAGGTTTTGTAATTAAGATTTCATCTGCGTATATCTGCAGATAAAGATATGTTTTAGTGTTTTTCGACAGCGAGACCCGCCCGCTCAGTGAATCACCCCGACCCCGAGCCCGAGGCCGAAATGGACAGGTGAGTCGCCGGGATACTCTCCGGAATCCCAGAGATGGAGTTCATGTACAGTCAGCACCGGGTAGAGATAATCAGCTTCGCCGAGGCGCCCGGTTTTCTTACCCACAACCTGACCGACCAGTGTGATCAGCCGCCCGGAGCGGTAAACTGCCGGATCGCGAAAGGTGTTGTCCAGGGCGATAAAGCGCCCGTCTGAACGGTCAGTGGAGGTGATCCTGCCGCGACGGTCAGTCGGGAACTGAACCACCTCCAGTTCGCTGCCGCCGCTGCCGTTGACGCGGACCGAGGCGATCGCGCCGCCAAGGAGCAGATAGCGTCCGACATGGCGGTCCGGAGCCTGGCGCAGCGCTTCGAAGCTCAGCCCGGGGTCGACAAGGTTCAGCGACTGTTTGCTGACGGACGTGGTACACGCCGCAGCGCCGAGCAGGGCGGCGAAGACAAGGCAGAAGAGACGCATCGCTGATCTCCCTCTCCAAGGTGTTCCCTTCAACTATAGGTGATTTGGCGCCGGCAGCAAGACGGCTTGAAATATACGCCGCCAGAGTGGGCGAGACGTCTCACGGATTACGGATGACGCCCCCCCTGTTCAAGACCTCCCTCCCTCTGGTATTGTGGTTGCAGTAGCCGCGGTCAATGGTCGACCCGGCCAGACATCGACAAGAAGGAGAAGGCAAGTGTTCGCAGAGGAAAAGATATCCCTGGACTGCCCGTATTGTGGCGAAGGGATCTACGAAACCCTGGACTGGTTCAAGAAAACGTATTTCACCTGTCCGGCCTGTCAGAAAGGCCTGGCCGCCGGTCAGTTCGCCTCAGTCATCGCCGACCTCGAGGCGGCGCTGGATGCACGGATCGAAGAGGATGTGAAGGGATCGCCGGGCGGTGGCTGTTGTCGTGAAAAACATGCCGAGGTCGGATAGGCGGATGATGCGCGCCCGGCTGCTGACCTCTCTGCTGGTGATCTGTGCAACCTTGTTCGCCTCCGCCGCCCGGGCCGACTACAGCGGCCATCCGCGCGCGGCCGAACTGCTGAAGCAGCTTGAAGAGCGCCATAGCTTCACCCCCGCGGAACTCGACGGGGTGCGCGCCGCCCTGGCCGGCGCGCAGCGCCTGCCGCAGTTGATCGCGGCCGAACAGACCTCGGCCGAGCGCACCCTGAACTGGACCCGCTACCGTCCCCTGCACATCACCGACGCCCAGATCGACAACGGGGTGCGCTTCCTGCGCGAAAACATGCAGTGGCTGGCGCGCGCCGAAGCCGAATACGGGGTGTCGCCCTATGTCATCACTGCCATCCTCGGCGTCGAGACCCGCTACGGCGTCCATTCCGGTCGACACCGGACGCTGGATGCCCTGGCCACCCAGGGGTTCGAGCATCCCCGGCGGTCCGCCTTCTTCTTCGGCCAGTTGATTGAGTTTTTTGTGCTTTGCCGCGATCAGGGGTTCGATCCCGCAGACGTCCGCGGCTCCTATGCCGGGGCGATTGGCTATGCCCAGTTCATGCCAGGCAACTACCGATGGCTGGGAGTGGATTTTGACGGCGACGGCCACGTCAACCTGTGGACTGTCCCGGACGCCATCGGTTCGGTGGCCAACTACCTGGTGCGTTTCCGACCCGAGGTCGCCTGGCGGCGCGACGAACCGGTAATGCTCGCCCTGCGCCGCTTCCAGGTGCGTGCCGACCGGGTGAGCTTCAACGGGCGGCGGCCCGACTCCACGCTGGCGAAACTGGCGAAGCTGGGAGCGGTGCCGATGCGGTCGGCGCCCGGAGACCTGCGGGCGGGTCTGCTCGAGCTGCCGCGCGAGCGGGGGCGCGAGTACTGGATTGCGCTGACCAATTTTTACTCGATCATGAGCTACAACCCGAGCGTGTTCTATGCCATGGCGGTGGCGCAACTGGCCGAGGAGATCGCACGGGCGGCCGCTGCTACGCCGGTCGCCGTCGGAGAACTTTCCGCCACTTCGCCTTCTGTGATGCCCCGCCGCTGAGCATCCGGTAAAAGCAGAAGGGCCGTAATCGAAACGATTACAGCCCTTTATTCATTGCGTTGGTGCGGTCGGGGAGACTCGAACTCCCACTCCCTAACGGGAACTAGCCCCTCAAGCTAGCGTGTCTACCAATTCCACCACGACCGCATTCAATTTTTCCGGGATTCACAAATCCCTCGCCGCTCTCTGCGGCAGGTTCACCGTCCCGGCGAACGGAAAGTATTTATACTGATTCGGGAACTTTCTGTCAACAGCAAATGCCTACCGGGATTATTTTTTTTCGCCTGCGGCGGGAGCCTGCTCCGGAGCCTTTTCCGCTGCGGCCGGAGCGGGGGCGGGAGCCGCCTGCTCGGCGGGAGCCGGTGCCATCGGGGCGGGAGCGGCTGTCGGCGGAGCCTGGGCGGGTACATTGGCCGGCATGACACTCGAGGAGCCCGGCTGGCCGTAGAAATATGCCAGGATGAGGCTGGTCAGCATGAAGACGATCGCTGCGCCGGTCGTCAGTCGGCTCATGAAGTTTTTGCCGCCGCTGGCGCCGAAAACCGTCTGGCTGGAGCCGGAGCCGAAGGATGCACCGATCTCGGCACCTTTGCCGGCCTGCAGCAGCACGATGATGATCAGGGCGATACAGACGAAAACATGCAGGATGATGAGAAATGCCGTCATGGTACGAATGGACTCCTTGCTCTTTGGCTGGATTGAAACCGTGAAACACTAGCACAGATGTGTTTTTT
>DATBML010000217.1:0-3335 GCA_036554885.1 Desulfuromonadales bacterium | reverse complement strand
TGGTCCGGATTTCCGCTTTCGGCAGGCAGGAGAAGAGCTCGTCGATTCTGCCCCGGAGATCCTCGTAAAAGATTTTTTCAGCCAGGGCCTTTTCGTCGAGAAGGGCCGAGCGAACCTTCTCTGCCTCCCCTTCTCCGGCGCCGACAAAACAGGTGATGTCCTGTTCGATCTGGAACACCCCCAGTTCGCGCAGCAGGGCAAGGACCGCCATGAGCAGTTCATTGGGGCCGATGATCTCGATCTTGGCCATCCTCGCGATCATTGGCTTTGCTCCGGAATAATCCGCACGAGATGCTTCATGATGAATCGCTCCAGGATCCCGTCATCGAGGCCTGTCAGCTTTTCCGACTGGGCAGCGGCCCGGCGCAGGATGACATCGGCCTGTCCCTGCGCTTCCGCTCTGGCTGCCGCCACGGCGCTTTGGACTTCGATCGCCAGCCGCTCCTTTTCCCGTGTGGTCTGCTCTGCGAGTTCGCTCCGCAGGTTAGCCAGCAGTTCCCCGGCACGCCGCTCCTCTTCGACCAGCCGCTCCAGGATCGCCTTTTCCTCCGCGATGATGGTTTTCAGAACGTCTTCTTCCATGCCGGCCATCGCCTCCGGATCAGTTGAAAAACGCCTTCAAGACATTCAGCAGGTTGAACTTCGACCCAATGATCGGCCATTCCAGTTCATGCTTGTCGCACAGGTACTCCAGACGGTTCAGCCGTAATATCTCCTCCCTGAGGGAATCGTCGATTACCGGCTCCTCTTCGAGACACCGGACAAGCTCTTTGGCCATGCGGATCTGACGCTTGATCAGGAATACCCCTGAAAAATCAGTGATATTTTATAGAAACCGTTAACACATATCCGACCGAAGTCAAATCGTCTCCGATACTTGCGACTCCGTAGGACTTAATACTTCGGGGTGATGAGACTTTGACCCGGGACGTTCGAAGGATTTGGGAAGTTTCAGGAGTTTTTCAGCGGATGGAGTCGGCGGCTCCGTCAACCCAGAATCTGATCCACCCGGCTTTTGAGGTCGAAGACGTCGAAGGGCTTGGTAATAAAATCGTCCGCCCCGGCGGCAAAAGCCTCCTGGCGGTCCTGCTCGCGAACCTTGGCGGTCAGGACGAGGATATGAGCGGCGGCGGTGGCGGGGTCTTTTCTCAACCGGCGGGCAACTTCGTAGCCGTCCACCTCACCCGGCATCATGATATCCAGCAGGACCAGATCCGGATGGAAGTGGCGTGCCACATCGAGACCTTCTTCGCCGTTTGCCGCGAATAGAAGCTCACGCCCTTCCCGCCGCAGGACGATCTCCAGCAGTCTCGCTACCTCGGACTGGTCATCGACAATCAGGATTTTCTTCAACTGCGATTCCTTTGCCGGCGGTTTCCGGGCGGCTGAGCGGGAGGAGGAAATGGACCGTCGTCCCCCGGCCGGGTTCGCTTTCCACCCAGATACTGCCGCCGTGCGACTCGACGATGTTCCGAACGATGCTCATGCCGAGCCCGAGACCGCCGACGGCCGTATCGGAAGCGTCCGCCCGATAGAATTTATCGAAGACCCGCTCCACTTGCTCTGGCGTCATGCCGATGCCCCGGTCGGCGATGGAGAACCGGTAGTTCTCGCCGGCGATTTCGCCGGTTATCCGGATCGGACTCCCTGGCGGCGAGTACTTGACGGCGTTGCTCAGCAGGTTCTCGAAAACCTCGGCCATCTTCGCCTTGTCGACCAGCAGCAGAGCTCCCTCGGCGGCAATGGCCAGCTCGAAACGGGATCGCTCGTGGCCGCTCTGAAGGAACGGCGAGAGCTGAATCACGAGTTCACCGGAGGTGCTGGGCACCCGCTTGAGGGCCAGACCCTGTCCCGATTCGATGCGGGCGATATCGAGCAGATCGGCCACCATCCCGGAGAGCGCCCTGGCCTGCTGGTGGATGTAGCTGAGGAACTCTTTGCGTTCCGCCTCGGAAAGGTTTTCCGGACTCAGCAGTACCTGGGAAAAACCGAGAATGGAGGTCAGCGGCGTCCGCAGCTCGTGCGCCGCGGTGGAGATGAACTCGGTCTTCATCCGGTCGCTCTCCCGCAGTGTCTCCTCGGCCTTTTTGCGCAGGGTCACGTCACGATCGACGCCCCGATAACCGAGCAGATTGTTGTCCTCGTCGAAAAAGGGAACACCATTGGTCTCGAGAACGACCAGATGGCCATCCTTATGGCGGTTGGTGTTTTCAAGGGAAGAGATGGATTCCTTTTTTCTCATCTTCTCCTGGAAGAATGAGGCTATCCCTCCCGCTTCGGATGACGGCATCAGATCGAAGGGGGTTTTCCCGACCACCTCTTCCGGCTCGTACCCCAACAAGTCCCGGACCCTTGGACTGGCGTACGTATATACGCCATTCTGGTCGACTTCCCAGACCCAGTCATTGATCGTTTCAACCAGATCCTTAAACTGTTTCCGGGTTTGCCCCAGGGCTTCCTCGGCTCGTTTGCGCTCGGTGATTTCGAGACACATCTCGACCGTCCCCTCGATCTCGCCCTCGGCATTTCGCGCCGGATAGCCGCGAATGAGCCAGACTTTTCCGTCCGGCCCGACGACCTCTGCACTTTGCGGCTGACCGGTGCGGAGGGAACTGATGACCGGGCATTTGTGGCAGGGGGACAATCTCTGGTGCCAGAGTTCCCAGCAGTGACGTCCCTGCAATTGCTCCCTGGTCAGGTGCAGCGAATCGGCGGCGGCCCGGTTCACCCAGACGATCCGCATCTCCCGGTCATGAAAGACAATGAGCTCCTGGGTACTTTCCAGAATGAGGGCCTTCTCCCATTCGGATTTCCGGAGCACCGCTTCCGCCCGCAGGCGTTCCGTGACGTCGCGTGCCACGATCACAACATAGGCTGTATCGCCGAACTCTTCCATGCTCAAGAGCATTTCGACCGGCAACATGCTCCCTTCCCGGCACCGCAGATGAGTCGAAATCGTGCGCCCTTCGGCACCATCCGCAGTCTCTTCCGGCCACTTGAGACTTTCGAAGTCGACGACGTTCTCGACCGCCGTCCCGACCAGCTTTACGCAGGGATATCTCAGTTGCCGGCAAGCGGAGGCATTGGCATCGACGATCCGCCGGGAGTCGAGCCGGACCAGCAGAATGATGTCGCTGGCATGGTCGAGCAGCGCCCGGAAACGCTGCAACTCCTCCAGATGCTTCCGAAACTCGGGGGAGAGCGGATGCTGGCCGGAAAGTTCGTCCCGGCGCGTACCATTGACGGGGGGAATCAGGCGGTTCGTCATGAGACATCCTCAAGGCAACGCCGAACGGAACGGTGTCGACAGAACATCTGGAGCGAAACTTTCTGAA
>DATBML010000196.1:0-2856 GCA_036554885.1 Desulfuromonadales bacterium | reverse complement strand
AATACGAGGGAATCCTGCAGTGCATGCGCTGCGGCTTCTGTCTGCCGACCTGCCCGACCTACGCCCTCACCAATCGGGAACGCTCCAGCCCCCGCGGCCGCGTCGCCCTGGCTCGGGCGGTGGCAGAACAGAAGCTCGAGTTCAGCAAGGCGGTCCGGGACGAGGCCTTTTTCTGCCTCGACTGCCGCGCCTGCACCACGGCCTGCCCCTCGGGTGTTCATGCCGGCGAGATCATGGAGGTCTGCCGGGCGCAGGCCAACGCCTACTACCCGGCCGTCGGCATGCAGAAGAGCCTGCGCGAGTTCGTCCTGCAGAAGATGGTTCCGAGCCCCGATCTGTTGGAGACCTCCATGGTCCCGGCGCGCCTCTATCAGAAGCTCGGCATCCAGTGGCTGGTGCGTCACTCCCACGTGCTCAAGCTGGGTCCGCAGTGGATGGAGAAGGCCGAGGGGATGATGCCGAAGCTCGATAAGCCGCTGCGCTCGCAACTCCCCGAGGTTGTTCCCGCAAAGGGCCAGAGACGCGGCAAGGTCGGCTTCTTTCTCGGCTGCGTCATGACTCTGATGTACCCGGGAGTCTCGAAGCAGACGGTGCGGGCCCTTGCGCACCAGGGTTTCGACGTGTTGACGCCGAAGAACCAGAAGTGCTGCGGCGCCCCGCACATGACCGAAGGGGATCGCGACACCGCCCGCAGACTTGCCGGCGAAAACCTCGACATCTTCATGGACCTCGGCGTCGATTACATCGTCACCGACTGCGCCGGTTGCGGCTCGGCCCTCAAGGAGTACGAAGAGATCCTTGAGGGCCGAGCGGACCACAGCCGCCTGGCCGTATTTCGCGCCAGGGTGCGGGATATCTCCGAGTTCATCGCCGAGGTCGGCATGCGCACCGAAGGCCTGCAGCCGGTCAACGTTTCGGTGACCTACCACGAGCCCTGTCACCTCTGCCATGCCCAGGGGATCAGCACCCAGCCGCGCCAGATCCTCAAGAGCATCCCCGGTGTCGAGCTGCGGGAGATGAACGAGTCGAGCTGGTGCTGCGGCTCGGCTGCCACCTGGGGTCTCAAATTCAAGGGTGAGAGCCAGCAGGTCCTCGACCGCAAGCTCAGCAACGTCGCCGCGACCGGCGCCGATATCCTGGTCAGCGCCAATCCCGGCTGTCAGCTGCAGCTTGCCTGGGGAGTTCGTCAGGCCGGCCTCAAGCAGGAGGTGCTGCACATCATGGAACTCCTTGGGCGGGCCATACCAGAATAAACGGCATTTACAGAATGTTCGACAGGGGTGATGCCTGTCCAAACAGAAAAGGCACCGGAGTATTCGGTGCCTTTTCTGTATTTTGGGCATTTTTCGAAGCGGATGCGGCGTCTCGGCCTAATCCGTTCGCTGACTTGCCTTGAAACGCCTCAGCCAGGTCTGCAAGTCTTCCTCCTCGTTCTCCAGTTCGAAGGCATTGACAAGCCCCCGGCGCAGCGCCAGGGCGACGGCCCGGTTGCGCAGGTTGAAGGCGTCGCCGACCTTGTCGCTCTGAAACTGCTCCTGGTCGACGCCCAGTTTGTTGTAAAGGGAGTTCAGGCGGCTCTGAACGCCGCGGCGCGACAGGTAGCGGCGCTGGGCGATGAGGTTGTCGGTCAGGCCGAGGGAGATGTCGAGCAGTGCTTCGTATTCGATGTCGGACAGGGCTGTCTGGCTGGCCCGGGTGCGTCCCTGGACCTTGCGCACCTCGGGGTCGATCCAGCACTGTTCTTCGAGGAGCACGGTGCGGATGGCGGCATCGATGCGCTCCCTGGGACTCGATTTGAGGATATAGCCGTAGACCGTTTCGGCAGGGACGATCCGGGCGAGCGCCCTTACGTACATCTCGTCCTTGTACTGGCTCCAGAAGACGATGCGGGCGTCGGGCTTCTGCTGCCAGAGCGACCGGGCGAATTCAATGCCGTTGAGCTCGGGCATCTGGATGTCGCTAACCACCAGAGGATGGGCATGCTTCAGGGCCAGTTCCAGCGCAGCCAGACCATTCTGCGCCCGTTCGATCTGGCAGCTGTGCTCCCAATCGCCGAAGAGTTTTTCAAGAAACTCGAAATCTATCGGATTGTCCTCGGCAATCAGAATCTTCAGCGTTTCCATGCCGTTTATCCTCTCTGGTGGGTGGTAAGTGGTAGCGCCAGCTCGAAACGGGTTCCGGAGGTGAAACGGGAAGGGCCCCACTCGGCCCTGGCACCGATGGCCTTGGCCCGCTCGCGGATGTTGTTGAGCCCCCTTCCGCCGTGGCCGTCGGCCTTTGCGGCGACGAAACCGATGCCGTTGTCCTCCACCGCGAGAACGAGTTCGTCTCCGCGGCGGCTCAGATTCACCTCGTAGCGGGTCGCCCGGGCGTGCTTGATCACATTGTGGACGGCTTCGATGGCAATGCGGTAGAGGGTCAGGAGCGCCAGCCGCGAGAGCCCGTCCGTCACCGCCTCGGGAGAGATGTAGAGATGGTACTGCGGCAGGTTCTCCTTGTCCAGGTGCCGCTCCAGGTGCGACTGCAGGGCCGCCCCGAGGCCGAGGATATCCAGGGTCTGGGGGTGCAGGTTGTCCATGACCTCCCGCAGGTTGGCCATCGTTTTCTGCAGGTCCTCTTCCAGGCGAATGGCCTCCGGCTTGCAGAGCTCCACTTTTTTCAGCTCCTGGATGCCCCGCAGGACCGTGGCGAGATCGGCAAGGGTCTGGTCGTGGATATCCATGGCGATCCGGCGCCGCTCTTCTTCGGCTCCCTCGAGGAGCTTCTCGGCGCCGACCACGCGGATCAGCTGGTCGGTCATGCGGTTGATGGAGACGGCCAGCTCGTCCAGTTCGTCCCTGACGATTTCCGGCGCCG
>DATBML010000367.1:0-4816 GCA_036554885.1 Desulfuromonadales bacterium | reverse complement strand
GTCCTGGGTGACCGAACCCTGGCCGATAAAACCGTCCACCGAGGAGTAACCGAAGCCGACGCTGAAGGTCCCCGTTGGCCGCTCCTTGACATCGACGTCGATGTTCATGTGCGCCTCATCGGAACCCTTGCTGGTGGCGACATTCACTTCCTCGAAAAAGCCGAGATTGTTGACCCGCCGGCGGCTCTCCTTCATTTTGCTGGCGCTGTACAGGTCGCCTTCGACCAGCTTCATTTCCCGGCGGATGACCTTGTCCCGCGTCTTGGTGTTGCCGGCGACCTGAATCCTTTCGATATTCACCTGGATTCCCTGCTCAATCTCGAACAGGAGGTCGATCACGCGACGTTCAGCATCGAGCTGGGTCAACGGCGAGACATTGACATAGGCGTAACCCTGATCGGCATAGAGGTCGTTGACAGCGTTGACATCCTGGCGCAGTTGCTGCCGGCTGAAAACATCGCCCGGTTTAAGTTTCGTCAGGGCAAGGATCTCTTCCTTGCTCTTGACCAGGTCACCCTGAACATTCAGCTCGCCTACCCGAAACTGCTCGCCCTCCCGGATCTCGATGAGGACGTCCATGTTCATCTTGTCCTCGTCCAGGGTGATCAGCGGCTGGCGGACCTTCACCTGCACGTAACCTTTGTTGTAGTACTGGTCGGCAATGATCTCCAGGTCATTCTGCAGCACCTCTTCCTTATATGTCCCCCTGCCGGTCAGCCAGGAGAGAAACCAGCGCTCCTTGGTTTCCATCACTTTTTTCAACTGCGCATCGGTAAAGATGGTATTCCCTTCGAAGCGGATCTGCCGAATGAGGACCTTTTCCCCCTCCTTGACCTCAAAGGTGACCGTCGCTTCGTGATCTTTGTCGACATCAACCTTCGAGATGACTTCTGCCGCGTGAAACCCTTCCTCGACATAGGCCTTCTTGATCGCAGCTACGCTCTTTTCGACCTTCCGGGGGTCGTAGATATCCGGCGTCTTCAGCGTGACCAGCCCGGTCAGGCGTTCGGTGCTGAATTCCTTGTTGCCGGCATACTTGACGGCGCGCACCAGCGGCCGCTCGGTCAGCCGATACACCAATACTTTCACACCGCCTCGCTCCTCAATTTCGGCGGAGACATCGGCAAAGCGACCCAGCTTGTAGATGGCACGGATGTCCCGGTCAATTTCCTCGGCCGTCACTTCCCGACCGGCGTTGACCGACAGCACCGAACGCACCGCGCTTAACTCCACCCTCCGGTTCCCCTCGATCGCCACCTCGCCCACCTGAATGGCTTGTGCCGGCGCAATTCCCGGCAGCAGCACAAGCAGGGCCAGTGCGGCGAATATTCTATTACGCATGCAATTCAAACTCCTGCAATAATGCCATTAAAGCGAAATATTATAGGGAACGCGGCGGGGGGTGTAAACCAAAAACTAGTCCCTGATCCGACCATCCTCCATGTGGATGACACGGTCGAGGCGACCGGCCAGCATTTCACTGTGCGTGACGATCACCATGGTCAGCCCCCGTGTTTCATGCAACTGATGCAACAACCGGTAAATACCGTCAGAGGTTTGGCTGTCCAGATTGCCGGTCGGCTCGTCGGCCAACAGCAACCGCGGCGACATGACCAGGGACCGGGCAATGGCAACCCGTTGTTGCTCCCCGCCGGAGAGTTCACCGGGCTTATGCGTCAAGCGGTGTCCCAGTCCGACTTCATTGAGCAGGTCTCTGGCCATCACTGTCGCCTCACGCTGGGTCTTGCGGGCAACCAGAGCCGGCATCATGGCGTTCTCCAGAGCCGTGAACTCGGGCAGCAACTGGTGAAACTGAAAAACAAACCCGACCGTGCGGTTGCGGAAAGCGTCGAGTGCAGGACCCTTGAGAGCGAAGACATCCTCCCCCTCAAAAGAAACGCTACCCTCAGTGGGATGATCGAGACCGCCGAGAATGTGCATCAGTGTCGTCTTGCCGGCGCCGGATGCGCCGACCACAGCAACGCGTTCGCCGCGATCGATGATGAGGTCGATACTGCGCAGGACATCCACCCGCCCACGACCGGTACCGAAGCTCTTGCTCAGCCCCTCAACCGCGATCATCGACTTCCCAGGCATCTTATTCATAACGCAGCGCCTCGGCCGGATCCATCCGGGCCGCCCGCCAGGCTGGGTAGATCGTCGCCAGCAAAGAAATAGTCATCGCCACCGCAATCACCGCCAGTACATCCGTAGTGTTGACCACGGAGGGAAACCGCTCCATCCCGTAGACCGCCTGGTCGAAAATCTTTATACCCAGCAACCGTTCAAGACCCTTGATGACAGGGTCGGCATTCTTTGCCAGCAGCAACCCCAGAGCCGTACCCAGCCCGGTCCCCAAGGTGCCGATGATGAAACCTTCGAGGACAAATATCTTCATGATACTCTGGGAATTCGCGCCGATGGCACGCAGGATGGCAATATCCCGGTGCTTTTCCATGACCACCATGATCAGCGTCGTGGCAATATTGAAGGCGGCCACCAGTACGATGATACCGAGAACAATGAACAGTCCGAGCTTCTCCAGTCGCAGGGCTGAAAGGAACGAACCGAACAGATCCTCCCAGGAACGGATGACGAAGGGATATGTGAACGTCTGGCGCAACTTGGCGGCAACCGGGGTGGCCTGATCGAAGGAATCTACTTCAACCTCCACGCCCGACACCTGGTTCGGGGAACCCAGAAATTGCTGGGCCTGCGGCAAGGACACGTAGGCATAATAGGTGTCGAGCAAGCCTCCGCGCTGACGGATGATCGCTGTCACGCGAAAGGGTTTCATTTTGGGGATCATGCCAAATGGAGTGATGGTGAATGCTGGGGGGATGACGTTGATCACTTCGCCGAGCGCCACGCCCAGAGAGGTTGCGGTATCGATGCCAATGACGATTCCCGGCAATTTCTCCGACTCGTCGAAGAGAAGATCCTGAATATCGCTTTGCTCAAGAGACAGGAAGCTCTGCTGAAATATCTTGTTGCCCCGCTCAACCCCCTTGACATTGACCGCCGCTACGCTCTGCCGGGAAAGCAGCATCGCTTCCTTGGCTACAAAAGGAGTAGCGGCTACGACATGGGGAGAGACGGCCCTGGCCTTTTCCACCACTTCAGCGTAGCCGGCAAAATCCTCGCCGTGCTTCTGGATCAGCACCTGGGGGATATTGCCGAGGATTTGCTGGCGGACTCCGTCATGAAATCCGGTCATAACCGCCAATACTACGATTAATGCCGCCACCCCCAGGGTCACCCCGGCGATGGAGATGAAGGAGATGACCGAGATGAAGGTCTGCTTGCGCTTGGCCCGCAGATAACGCAGGCTGACGAACCATTCGTAACTCATAAAATCTCGTGAGGGGTGAGGAGTAAAGAGTGAGGAGTGAAAAGCCTTAACGCCTCACCCCTCACGCCTCACTTGGCTTCCGGTCGCAACTGCGGAAAGAGAATGACGTCGCGAATCGAAGCCGAATCGGTCAGCAGCATGACCAACCGGTCGATGCCGATCCCTTCTCCGGCTGTCGGCGGCAGACCATGTTCGAGTGCACGGATGTAATCCTCGTCCATGGCGTGGGCCTCTTCGTCGCCGGCTTCCTTTTCGGCCAACTGCTTGAGGAAACGCTCCTTCTGGTCGAGCGGATCGTTGAGTTCGGAGAAGGCATTGGCCAGTTCGCGGCCGACGATGAAGAGCTCGAAGCGGTCCACGACCTCCGGATTGGCGTCGTTCTTCCGCGATAGCGGGGAAACCTCTGTCGGATACTCGGTAATGAAAGTGGGGTGCCACAGATTGGGCTCGGCCACCGCGTCGAAGAGTTCGGTCAGCAGCTTGCCGTGGCCGATGTTCTTGTCGAGTTCCAGGCCGAGACCGGCGGCCACCTGCAGAAGCTGCTCACGATCTTCGAGAATATTAGGGTCGATGTCGCCGTACTTGACGATCGCCTCGCGCACCGTCAGCCGGTCCCAGGGCGGAGTCAGGTTCACCTCTTTGCCACCGTAGGTGATAACCAGCTTTCCCGCCACTTCACGGGCGACATGGCAGATCAGTTCCTCCGTCAAGTCCATGAGGTCCTTGTAGGTGGCGTAGGCCTGATAGAACTCCATCATGGTGAATTCAGGATTGTGCTGGATGGAGATCCCCTCATTGCGGAAGTTGCGGTTGATCTCGAAGACCCTCTCGAAGCCGCCGACCACCAGGCGCTTGAGATAGAGTTCCGGTGCAATACGCAGAAAAAGGTCCATCTTCAGCGTGTTGTGGTGGGTAACGAAGGGTTTGGCTGTGGCTCCGCCGGCGATCGGCTGCATCATCGGCGTCTCGACCTCAAGGTAATCCCGCCCCAGCATGAACTGGCGAATCAAACCGATGATGCGGCTGCGTGTGCGAAAGGTCTCGCCCACCTCGGGATTGGCGATCAGATCCAGATAGCGCTGGCGGTAGCGGGTTTCGACGTCGGTCAGGCCGTGCCACTTCTCAGGCAGGGGTTGCAGCGATTTGGTCAGGATGCGGATGGCGTCTGCACGTAGCGACAGTTCGCCGGTTTTGGTCCGGAACGGCTGACCGGAAAGACCAACGATGTCGCCAAGGTCGAGCTTCTTGAACTGATCAAAAGACTCCTCACCGACAAGATCTCGGCTGACGTAGACCTGCAGGCGCCCCTTGCGATCCTGCACCTGAATGAAGGCCGCTTTGCCGAAGTCGCGGCGGGCCATGATCCGGCCGCCGAGAACGTAACGGGCGTTACAGTTCTCAAGGTCTGTAGCATCATGATCGCCGTGGGCGGAAACGACGTCTGCAGTAGAATGACTGACGGGA
>DATBML010000186.1:0-7617 GCA_036554885.1 Desulfuromonadales bacterium | reverse complement strand
TCACCTCGTAGCGGGTCGCCCGGGCGTGCTTGATCACATTGTGGACGGCTTCGATGGCAATACGATAGAGGGTCAGACGCAACAGTCGCGAGAGCCCGTCCGTTGGCGCCTCGGGGGAAACATAGAGATGGTACTGCGGCAGGTTCGCCTTGTCCAGGTGCCGTTCCAGGTGCGACTGCAGGGCCGCTCCGAGGCCGAGGATGTCAAGAGTCTGGGGGTGCAGGTTGTCCATGACCTCCCGCAGATTGGCCATCGACTTCTGCAGATCCTCTTCCAGGCGGACGGCTTCCGGCTCGCAGCCCTCCACTTTTTTCAACTCCTGAATGCCGCGCAGAACCGTGGCGAGGTCGGCGAGAGTCTGGTCGTGGATGTCCATGGCGATCCGGCGCCGCTCCTCTTCGGCCCCCTCAAGGAGCTTTTCGGCGCCAACCACGCGGATCAATTGGTCAGTCATGCGGTTGATGGAGACCGCCAGTTCGTCCAGTTCGTCCCTGACGATCGCCGGGGCCGGCGGGGGATCGAGATTGCCTCCGGCGATCCGTCCGGCGCTGTCGGAAAGGAACTGAATGCGGCGGAGGATACGCCGGGCGAAGGCCAGGGAAAGAAAGATGCCGAGCAGGATGGCGACACCCAGGACGATGATGGATACGAAAGCCGTTCGTTCCACCATGATGTCGATGTCCTGGGTGTGCGCGCGGCGCAGGCGCTCTCGCTGCTTCTGGCTGAGCTCGGCGAGGGAAACCAACTGCGGCCGAAGCAGCGATACGGTGGAAAGGTAGCGTTGGGCGTCGAAACCCCGCTCGGGGTCGAGGTCGTCGAGTGCCTGCTGCAACAGGGCGCGGGTGTTGTCCTGCAGGGGCATCAGTTCCATGATCTTCTGCAGCCCCCCACGCAGATGCTGATAAAGTTCCGTCATTTCCTGCAGGCGAGCGATGTTGACCATCTGTTCGTCGCGCAGATGGATGGTCAATCCGTGTATCCGCTGCACGGCGAGGTCGGACTCGGCGAGGGCAATGAAGACGGTGCCAAGTACGCGAGCCTCACGGCGTTTCACGGAAAGATCCCAGTAGGTGTACTGGAGGAAGCCGAGCAGCAGGGTCATGAGCAGCAGGACCGTGGCAGGCGCGAGTATGATCTGATGTTTTAGTGCCAGGCGCATCTCATGAGCCTATCATAGTGGTTCAAGAAATACACTGTGCTTTTCCACAGTTGCCGGAGGTATATCAGGTGGTCATCGAACTCCCGAAGTTTGCCGCGGAATAGCTTATTCGGGGTGGCCTGATTCTGCTGTCTCCTCCCGGAACGCTGCCTCCGCCTCGTTTCCCAGCATCTCCGGGCGGTCCTGGTAGCGGGGGGAATGATGAAATACAAGCAGGCGGGCGGCCTGCGCCCGGCGGCCGAGTTCGCCGGCGAGGCGGGCGGTGAGATGGTTTCGCGTCCGCGCCCGTTCCGCATCGGTGTCGGCGAAGGTCGCTTCGATGGCCAGCAGGTGGGAATCGGCGGCCAGAGCGGCGATCTTCTCCTGGTTTTCCTGCGAAGGGGCGGCGTCGGTCACGTAGCAGAGCTTCATGCCCCGCTCCAGGTGGGCGATTTGCGCTGCGAGTTCATCGATGGGAAGACGGACTTCTCCCCCTGCTTCCAGAGGGACCGCAATCCCGGTCGACATCACCGGTTTCTGCTGCCGCACCAGATCCTTGAACCGGGTAAGCCACGGGCCCGGCCGGTAGCCCTGACGCTCCAGGGCATCCTTGTGGATGGCGACGTGGAGGGGTTCCTCGAGGGAGAAGGCAAGGGAGTCGATCCCCCCATGTTCGAGAGGGACGGCACGCACCCGGTAATAGCCGGTCTCACGCAGCAGGCCGCCGGGACATTCCCAGGCTGCCTCTGCTTCGCGGGCGAAGGCCCCGGCGGCACGGAAGGTCGCCTCCCGTCCCGACGGCTTTCCCCACTCGCGGACAAGAAGGACCAGAGGGTAGTCTTCGATGAGGTTCCAGGTGTAGCCGGCCAGATGACCGGCGATGCGTTCGATGATTCCCGGTGGACCGTAGATGCGCAGACAGGTGTCCTGATAGAGAAAGGTGCGCAGCAGGGTTCCGAAACCGACCAGGTGATCGATATGGGCGTGGGAGATGAAAACGGCGCGGATCTTGAGGAGTTCGCGAGGGGTAAGGGGGTGCAAGTCACCGCAGTCGAAAAGCAGGGCCTCGCTGCGATGAGCCAGTCGCACGTAGAGGGCCGGGTCGCCGAATGGCCCGTTGACCAGGCGGGGGAAAAAGACCGACCTCATTTTGTTCTTCTCCTGCTCCGCCGGTGCCTGTCATTACCGGTCGGCAACATGAAAGAATCGCTGATTAGGGCCACTCGAGAACGAAAGTGATTGTCCATGATTTCTTCCGGATGCGGCAGTCACTTTGTCTTATTCTAACATGCCGACCCTGGGCTGCATCCGGGACTGGCTGCCATTAAGGGGGAGGGGGCAGGAAACTTTGGTTTTCATTCTTGGCTGTATTAATGGCTCGCCGATTACCTATTTTGGTCGTGTTGAAATGAGAAATCCCTTTGCTATGGTGGATAAGGCATTTCTTAATGTTTTCCTAATGACGGGGAATCAACTGGTTCTGTGGCGACGGGATAGGAGCCGGAGAAAAGGAGGCAACCAAAATGGAACTTCTCCAGATGTTGACGCAGCAACTCGGTGTCTCAGAAGATCAGGCCAAAGGGGGTGCGGGTCTGCTCCTTAAACTGGCCAATGAAAAACTGGGAGCCGGCGAATTCAGCCAGGTGAAAAGTGCGGTCCCCGCCGCCGATGAGCTAATTGCAGCGGCGCCGAAGCCGGGCGGCCTCGGTGGAGCACTTGGTGGTCTCACATCCGCTTTCGGCGGCGGGATCGGTCAACTCGGGAGTCTCGCTGCGCTTGCTGATGGGTTCAAGGGCCTCAACATGGACTCAGGCATGGTCGGCAAGTTCATACCAGTCGTACTCTCCTTCGCTCAGGCCAAGGGTGGCGGCGGTGTCAGAGAGATTCTTGAAAAAGTTTTCAAGTAGTCAAGTCTGGAGAGCGTTGGGGCGATCAGAAAGGTCAAAGACCGTTTGCCAAAATTGGCTTACCTCTGTTGTCGACAGTGGCTTTCCCTCCGGTGCATACGACCGACAATCTGCAGCATTGAAAAGGAGATGAGTATGGCTGGAAAGTTCGAACTTAAGATGGCGAAGGACGGGCAATTCATGTTCAACCTGAAAGCGAACAACGGCCAGGTGATCCTGACGAGCGAATTGTACAAGAAGAAATCCAGCGCCGAGAATGGCATTGAATCGGTCCGCACAAACTCCGCCCGGGAAGGGGCATTCGAGATCAGGGACAATGCCAAAGGGGAACCGTATTTTATTCTGAAGGCGACGAATGGGCAGGAGGTCGGACGGAGCGAATATTATTCCTCCAAGGCGTCCATGGAGAACGGTATTGAATCGGTGAAAAAAAACGCGCCGGATGCCAAGGTTGAAGACCTGACCCGGCAAGCCTGATTATTGTGCCGGCTCGGTAGGTTGGGTCGTTATCCCATACCGCCTGCCAACCTGATGCCGGATGATTTGCGGCTCCAAAAGATATGGAAGCCTCCGGTTGCCAGCCGGGTTGTGGCAAAGCCGGCGATACAACAAGAGCCCCCGGTCATTCAGACCTGGAGGCTCTTGTTGTTCCGGGCCGGAAATTTCGGCAGATCGGAGCAAGCCTCTTGCGGCAACGGACGGGCTTTCTGCCTGTACCAGTGTCTCCTATTTCGCCTTGACCGTGGTGTAGAGCAAGGCGTCGCCGCGCTGGATCAGCAGGCGCAGCACCTCGCCCGGCTTGGTCTTGTCCACCTCGGCCCGGAAGGCGGCAGCCGACCTGGTTTCCCGGCCGTTTACCTCCAGAATGAGATCACCGGGCTGCAGGTTCGATACGGCAGCGGGGCCTGACGGGTCGACTCCGGTGACGAGGGCTCCCTTGCCGGCCTGCAGGCCGTAACGCTGAGCCACTTCCGGCGTGACGTCGGCCACGTTGAGGCCGAGACGGTCACTGGCGGCGCCAGCTTCCTCCGCCTCCTCTCTGTCTTCCTGGAGCTTGCCGATGGTTGCGGTCAGCTCATGGGTTTTGCCGTTGCGGAAGACGCTCATCCTGACTTCCTTGCCGGCCGGGGTGGCGGCAACCAGGCGTGGCAGGTCGTTGATGGCATCGACCTCGTGACCGTCGAAGGTGAGAATGATATCTCCCCGTTTGATGCCGGCTTTTTCGGCGGGGGAGTCCGCGATGACCTCGGCGACGAGCGCTCCTTTTGGTTCCTTGAGGCCGAAAGACTCGGCCAGGTCCTCTGTCACCAGCTGGACCGAGACGCCAAGCCAGCCGCGGGTGACGTGTCCCGTCTCCTTCAGTTGGGTGAGAATGCTTTTGGCGGCATTGATCGGGATGGCAAAGCCGATCCCCTGGCCGCTGGCGACGATAGCCGTGTTGATTCCCACCACCTCCCCCGCGGTGTTGAAGAGGGGGCCGCCCGAGTTCCCGGGATTGATGGAGGCGTCGGTCTGGATGAAGTCGTCGTAGGGGCCGGCCCCGATGACCCTCCCTTTGGCGGAGACGATGCCGACAGTGACCGTTTGCTCCAGGCCGAAGGGGTTGCCGATCGCCATCACCCATTCGCCGACCTTCAGGGCGCCGCTGTCTCCGAGGCGGGCCACCGGCAGCTTGTCGCCGGCCTCGATTTTGAGCAGGGCCAGATCGAGCTTGGGATCGAGCCCTTTGACGGTGGCCGTGAAGTTCCGGCCGTCGGAGAGACGGACCTTGATTTCGTCAGCACCGTCCACCACGTGATCGTTGGTCAGGATGTAGCCGTCGGCAGAGATGACAAAGCCCGAACCAAGAGAACGCTCCTTGCGCGGGGTCTGCGGCTGCCCCTGGAAGAAACGCTCGAAAAAGTCGTCGAAAAAATCCTGCTGGGGGGAGCGTGGCCCGGGCAACACAGGCCGCCGCAGCCGGACGGTTTTGGACGTGCTGATGTTGACCACTGATGGCTTCAAGTCCTCGGCAAGAGCGACGAAGTCCGGAGCGGTGGCCGCAGGGGTCGGCCGGGGAAGAAAGAGCATCGCAACGGCCATGAGCAGAAGCGTGGCGAAGATCGGTTTGACACGCATGGAAACCTCCTTTGACATGGTTTGCGTGGGAATTTAAGCACGCTCCTCGCCGATGTCAACGTGCGGAAGCACGGTGCGAAACCGGATTTTTTACAGTCGGGCGGGTATCCGCTGGTTCATGGCGCCGGAAGTTCAGCGCAGGCCCTTCTTACCTTTCGGTGGCGGACCGGCCAGGGGCAGGCGGACGGTGAAGACACTTCCTTTGCCGGATGTCGACTCGATCTCGACCCGCCCCTCGTGGGCTTCGACAATCGACTTGACGATGGCCAATCCCAGTCCTGTCCCGCCGACGGCACGGTTGCGCGCCTCGTCGACACGGTAAAAACGTTCAAAGAGGTGAGGCAGGTGCTCAGCGGCGATACCGATACCGCTGTCGGCCACTGCCAGCACCGCCTCGCTTCCCTCGACGGCGAGCCGGATTTCCACGCGGCCGTTTTCGGCAGTGTACTTGATGGCGTTGTTGACGAGGTTGAGCATCAACCGGTGCAGTTGGAACTGGTCGCCTTTGAGCCGGATATCCTCGGTCACCTGCAGGTGCAGGGATATTTCGATATTTTTCGGCTCACCGAGGGTTTTCCCCTGCAGATAGAGGTCCTGGAGCAGGTCGCCGAGGCTGAACTCGCGGACATTCAGTCGCAGTTCACCAGCCTCGCTTTTGGCCAGCAGCAGCAGGTCCTCGATGATGCGCCCCATGCGGTCGATCTCTTCCAGATTCGACACCAACGTCTGGCGCAATTCCTCGGGATCTTTTCCCCAGCGCAGAGCGACTTCCGTCTCCCCTTTGAGGATCGCCAGCGGGGTGCGCAACTCGTGGGAAGCATCGGCTGTGAATTGTTTGGTCCGTTTGAACGACTCCTCCAGGCGGGCCAGCATCGAGTTGAAAGTCTCCGCCAATTGGGCGAGTTCGTCCCTGGTATCTTCGACGTGGATGCGTTGGCTGAGGTTGCCGGCGTTGATCCGGCGGGCGGCATTCGTGATGCGCACCACCGGCTCGAGAAGAAAGCCGGTAAGGAACCAGCCGCCGAAACAAAGAAGCGCCACAGCCAGCGGGCTGAAAAAAAGCAGCATCAGGCGCAGTCGTTCGAGGGCGTTTTCCATGGCCGAGAGATCCTGGCCAACCTGCACGAGGTCAGTAATCTTGTCGTTGACAATGATCGGGTAGGTCAGCAGGCGGATTGGGGACGGCCCCAGAGTGCGAATGGTTTCGAACCAGGGTTTTCCCTGAGAGGCACTTTGCAGCGAGAGCTTGGTCAGGGGGAGATGGAAGCCCTTCATGTTGCTGGTAGTGCAGGAGATCGTGCCCTGGGCGTTGAGCATCTGGATATACTCTCCCCAGTTGTGGCGACGGACGAAATTCTCCAGCGCCTGGCATTGATCTTCGTCGGGGTACGTTTCGTGGGGGAGGATATGCTCGACGTGGGTGGTGAGATGGAAGGCGGCGACGTCCCCGGCAATGATGCGCAACTTGTCGTCGACGCGGTTGCGCATCTCTCTGGCCAGATAGAAGTGCCAGAAGAAACCACTGGCCGCCAGAATGGCGGCCAGTGTCAGGGCATACCAGAGGGTGAGCTGAAAGCGGATGGAGCGGAAGGCCAAACTACTCCTCCTTCATCACGTAGCCGATGCCTCGCACCGTATGGATCAGTTTCTTGTCGTAGTCCCGGTCGACTTTTTTGCGCAGGTAGTTGACATAGACGTCGATGATGTTGGTAAAGGAGTCGAAGGTGTAGTCCCAGACATGCTCGGCGATCATGGTTCGGGTCAGTATCTGGTTGGGGTTGCGCATGAAGTACTCGAGCAGTGCATATTCCTTGGCAGTCAGTTCGATTTCCTTGTTGCTGCGCCACACCTTGTGCGCGACGGGATCGAGACGAAGATCGGCAAAGCGGATTTCGGCGCCTCGGTCCTGGGTGCCGCGCCGCAGCAGGGCGCGGACCCTGGCTACCAGTTCGGCGAAAGCGAAAGGCTTGGTCAGATAGTCATCGCTGCCGGAATCGAGTCCCGAGACGATATCCTCGACCGTATCCTTGGCCGTCAGACAAAGAACCGGCGCCTTGTTCCCCCTGCTGCGCAACTCCTTGATGACCGAGAGTCCATCCATTTTCGGCAGCATCAGGTCCATCAGGATGAGGTCATAGGGGTTGGATTCGGCCATGTAAAGGCCCTCTTCGCCGTCGTAGGCCATGTCGACCGAGAAGCTTTCTTCCTCGAGCCCACGCTTGATGAAGCTTGCCACTTTTTTCTCGTCTTCGACTACAAGGATTCGCATTGATATTCTCCTTTTTCGGTCCAACGTGATCTAGTTAGAATGAGTTGTGCCTGCCGTTAGTTGTCGCGCCAGGTGCCGGCTTCCTTGCTGCGGCAGGCTATTTCACTATTTCAATTTGAGCTTGACCAGGACTTCGTTGGCGGTTTCCTCAACTGCCTTGCCCGAGACGTCCACCACGACCCATG
>DATBML010000126.1:0-1510 GCA_036554885.1 Desulfuromonadales bacterium | reverse complement strand
GATGGTACTGTCGTGCCGTTTCGCTCGATTTTCGAAGTCCCCAAGGTGGAGGCGCCCTGATGCCCTCCTTGCGCGGGGAAAAGGGGATGGCGCTCCTGCTCGTGCTGGTGGTCGTGGCGCTGCTGACCTCCATGCTCACCGAATTCGCCTTTTCGACCCTGGTCGATCTGCGCCTGACCGAGACCTTCCGCGACAGCACCCGGGCCTACTACCTGGCCAAGGGGGGGGTACGGGTCGGCCGGATTTTTTTGAAGGAAGACCGCAACAGCTACGACGCATATACTCCCGAAGAGTTGTGGTCCCAAGGTGTGAGCAGCTACCCCGTCGGAGATGGATGGATTTCGGTCGGCATCGAGGATCTCGACGGAAGACTGAACATCAACTCCCTGGTCAACGCGGCCCAGGACGTCAACTCCGTCAGCAAGGAGCGTTTTTATCGGTTTTTTGCCAACCTCGGCGAAACGGACCCGGAGGGGCTGACCGCCGCGCTGATCGACTGGATCGACGAGGACTCCACGCCCTATGTCGATCCCGACAGCGGGGCGACCGGTGCCGAGGACGACTACTATCAGCAGCAGACCCCCCCGCTGCACTGCGCCGACGAACCGCTGCGCTCGCTGGACGAACTGACGATGGTCCGCGGCTTCACCCCGGATCTCATCCGCCGGATCGAGCCCCATGTCACCGTCTACGGCAGCACGGATTCCACCAGAATCAACGTCAATACCGCCAGCATGGAAGTGCTCATGGCTTATTCCATGAGTCCCGAAAGTCTGGTTATTACGCGGGAAGCGGCGGAGCAGATTGTCGAGCGCCGGAACAGCAAGCCATTCAGGACGGCAAGCGAACTCATCGAGATCAACAGCATCAGCGGCCTGGAAAACCTTTTGCGAACCGAACTAACCGTAACCGGCCGGTTCTACCGTATCCGCTCCACGGCCGAGGTCAACGACGGCGTCCGCAGGGTCGAGGCGATCGTCGACAAGACCAGCGGAAATCTTATCTATCAGAAGGTGGATTGATACCTCATGGGCAAACGATTCATCGGCATCGATTTCGACGGCCACTGCGTCCGGGTCGCAATTCTCACCGAGGAGAAGGGGCAGAGTTCTCCCGTCTCCGTCGTCAAGCATTGCTTTGCCGGAAACGAAGAGCTTTTGCAGAGCCTGCCGGAGCTCATCGGCGGCGAAAGACGGCTCGGCGACCGGGTGGCCGCGGCCCTGCCGGCCAGGGAGGGCTTCGTCCGGCAGTTGAAGTTCCCCTTTGCCGACGCCCGCAAGATCGCGGCTGCTCTTGAACTGGAACTGGGGGCGCAGCTGCCGGTCGCCATCGAGACCTGCACGAGCGATTTCCAGCAGCCGGTTGCCGATGGCGCCGGCGGCTGGATCGTGACCGCCGCCGCCGTGCGCACCGAAGTCATCCGGGAGTTCCTGGCGCCCTACGACAGCGCCGGCTTCGTGATTTCACTCCTCGACCTGGCGCCTTTCGCCTACGCCGCCGGCCTGGCTGA
>DATBML010000107.1:0-9103 GCA_036554885.1 Desulfuromonadales bacterium | reverse complement strand
ATGATGAACCTCAAACCCGAAGTCGTGGCCCAGCTCGAGCGCGTGCTCGGCTCCGTCGAAATGCTTCTCCCCAAGGCCGTTGCCCGCATCGACTGGGCCACCTGTCATGCCGCCAACTGGCGCCGCCACTCCTTTTCCGGTTTTCTCGAACCGGTCAAGGTGACGGACACCACCACCCTCGATGAACTGCTCGGCGTTGATGAGCAGAAAGCGATCATGATCAACAATACGCGCCAGTTCCTCGCCGGCCTGCCGGCCAACAACGCCCTGCTCTGGGGTTCGCGCGGCACCGGCAAGTCGTCCCTGGTCAAAGCCTTGCTCAACGAGTTCGCCCCCAAGGGACTGCGCGTCATCCAGGTCGAGAAGGAAGACCTGATCTACCTCTCCGAGATCTTCACCGCCGTCGAGAACCAGCCCTTCCGCTTTATCCTGCTCTGCGACGACCTCACCTTCGAAGTCGGCGAACTGAGCTACAAAATGCTCAAAAGCGCCCTCGACGGCTCGGTCTATTCGGCGCCGGAAAACGTCCTGATCTACGTCACGTCCAACCGCCGCCACCTCCTGCCCGAGTACGAGAGCGACCTGATCGGCGGCAAGTTCGTCAACGGCGAGCTGCAGCAGAGCGAGGCGATGGAGGAGAAGGTTTCCCTCTCCGACCGCTTCGGCCTCTGGGTCCCCTTCCACGTCTTCACCCAGGACCGCTACCTCGACGCCGTGCGCCTCTGCGTCGAACGGCATGCCCGCGAGCGCCGGGTGGAAATTCCCTGGAGCAAGGAACTGGAGCAGGCCGCCATCCAATGGACCCACGACAAGAGCAAGCGTTGCGGCCGCACCGCCTTCCAGTTCTCCAAGAACTGGGTCGGCCGTTACCTGCTGCCGTCGATGGGCGTCTGAGACCCGCTCCGGCCCCAACCGCGCAAGGAGGCAGAGTTCCGCCATGATCTTCGATCAGTTGGACAATTTCCCGCTCTATCTCCCACTGCATCCCCACTTTGCCGACGTATTGGCGTTTTTGCAAAAGGGAGGCCCGGGCACATTGCCGGTCGGCCGCCATGATGTCAACGACCGTGGCGCCTTCGCGCTGGTCAGCGAATACGCCACGCGCCCACTCGCTGAGAGCTTCATCGAGTGCCACCGCAAGTACATCGACATTCAGCTGTTGACCCGCGGCGCCGAGGCGGTCGGCATCTGCTGCCGCAGCGCTTGCCGCGAGCTCCCCTACGATGCGGAAAAGGACTTCCTGATGCTGGAGGGACAAACCGACCGCCTCACTCTCAAGCCGGGATCCTTTGCCGTCTTCTTCCCCGACGACGGGCACATGCCGATGCTGCAACTCGAGGAAATCCCCATTCAGGTGAAGAAGGTGGTCTTCAAAGTCCCGGTTTCCGCCGCAGCCTGATCCGCCGGGGCGAGATCACGGCACAGCGCCGAATTTACGGAGCCGCTCCATGAACGTCGTTTGTCTTTTTGGCAGTCCACGCAAAGACGGCAACAGCGCTGCCGTCGCCGGACATTTTCTCGACACCGCCCGGAAGCTCGGCGCCAGCACGCAGAGTTTCTACCTGAACTCGCTGTCCTTGCGGGGCTGTCAGGCCTGCAACCTGTGCAAAACCAGGGCGGAGAAATGCGTCCTCAAGGATGATTTGAGCCCGGTGCTCGACGCGGTGTTCGCCGCGGAGGTCGTGGTGATGGCCTCACCGGTCTACTACGGGGACGTTTCCGCCCAGCTCAAGGCCTTCATCGACCGCACTTACTCGTATCTGCATCCGGGTTACATCAGCCTGAGCCACCCCAGCCGTCTGCCGGAGCGAAAGAAACTCGCTTTCATTCTCACCCAGGGACACCGCAACCCCAACTGGTTTGCCGACATTCTGCCGCGTTACCGGGACCTCTTCCACTGGACCGGCTTTGCCGAGACCCATCCGCTGCGCGTCGTCGATGTCTACCGCAGGGGGGACGTCGGTTCACGGCAGGAGGTCATGCAGGAGGCGGCGACGCTTGCCCGCAAACTGCTGGCGCCGGGCGACGCTGTACCCGCCCCCTCCGAATGAGGGTCAAGACGTGGCACTCTCCGCGCCCGCTGCAACAGAAAAAGCCTGCTTGACGCAGGCTTTTTCGCTCCACCCATCGCTCCTTCCGGCTAGCCGGGATTAATGACGGGTGATCTTTTTGATCCGCTTCCCTGCCGCTGTCATAACCCGGCCGTACTTCACCTGGGCCTTCCCCAGCAACCGCAGCATCTGGCCGCTCATCCGGCCGGCATCGTTGCCGGTCAGCCGGCATATGCCTGTTTTGAACGTCCCTCTGAATTGATTCAACTGGCCTCTGACGAGCACCGCGTTCATTTTCTCGCCTCCTTTCTCTCTGCTGTAGCTTACATCCTTATTTTACCGCACTTTTTCCCTTCCGCAGCGCAGGCGCCCCGAGAAAAGTCCCATTTGTCCCTTAGGTCCCATTAGTCCCACAAAAATAAAGACCACTCAGAGCAACAGCAACAGCACCTTGACCGCAACAATCTTGCCGATCAATGCCAGGGGATAAACCGTCGCATAAGCTGCCGCTGCATAGGGAGTCGCAGAAAGAGCGCCGGTAGCGGCAAGGCCCGAGGCGCTGGTCATTCCCCCCACCAGCACCCCCAGCAGTCGCAGGAAACGGATGCCGAGACACCTGAGGCCAAGGAGAGCGCCGACGGCCACCGGAATGATGGTCACCGCTACGCCGGAGAGGAGCAAGGGCAGGCCCTGGAGCTTCAGGGTGGCGAGAAAGGAGACTCCGGCTGAAGTCCCCACCGACGCCATGAACAACGCCAGCCCCAGATCGCGGATCAGCCGATTGCCGCCGGACGGCACGTCCCAGATGAGGGGCCCGGTCTGGTACCGGGCGCCGAGCAGCAGACCGGCGAGCAGCGTACCCCCGGTGGTGCCGAGGGTCAGCGGACCGACCACCGGCAACGGCAGGGTGATCTGGCCGAGCAGGAAACCGAAAAGGAGCCCGACCAGAATCGGCAGCAGGCTGACCTCGTATGTTGCCTTGAGGTCGTTGCCGAGGAGACGGGTGACGTTGCGCAGGGAACGCTCATCACCGACGGCGTGCACCACATCGCCCAGATGCAGACGGGTGTTGGCGTCGGCCGGCAGATCGATGCCGTTTCGAGTGATGCGTGCCACCTGAACGTTGAAGGTCTCGCGGAAGTTGAAGTAGCCGAGGGTGGTACCTACAAACTTCGGTTTGGAGACGACGATACTTTTTTTGGTCAGCACCCGGTCAAAAGCGATCTCACCTTCAACCGGCCGGCCGATGAAAAGCTGCACCTTCTCCAGATCAAGGGGCCGTCCCACCACCCGCAGTCGGTCCCCCTCCTGCAGCACCGTATCCGCCCCGACCAGCACCGGTTCGACGGCGCCCAGGCGCAGCAGACGGGTAAGAGTCACCGGGGCGATGCTCTTGAGAAAGATATCGGCAACCCGCTTGCCGAAAAGATTGGGGTTGCTGACCTCAAGATGACAAAAGGTGATTGGCGGGTTAATTTCGGCCAGTTCGCGGGCGAGCCCTTCCTCCTCGCCGCGAATGTCGATACGCAGCAGGCGCGGCAGCAGCTTGATGCAGAGCGCCACCCCAACCACGCCGAAACCGTAGGTGACACCGTAGGCTGCCGGCGCCCGGTCATGGCCGACGACCTCTACCGCCGCCGCCAGCGACGGAGTGCTGGTCATAGCCCCCGAGAGCAGGCCCGCGCCGGTGCCGACGTCGAAACCGAACAGCCGGCAGCAGGCATAGGTCACCAGCGTACCGGCCGCCGCCATGGCTAAGACACACACCGCCATGGTGAGACCATGGCTGCGGAAGGAACCGAGAAAGCCGGGGCCAGCCTGCAGGCCCACCGCATAGATGAACATTGCCAGGCCGATGGTCTGCACCCCCTGCGGGACAGTGAAGCCGAAATGACCGAATGCCAGCGCCACGAAAATGATGGCCGAAGGTCCGAGGGCGAGATTCCACAGACGCACCCGGCCCAGCAGTTCGCCGAGGACAATGATCAGCAGCAGCAGGAAGATGGGGTTGTTCAGCAACTCCATGAATACTCGCGTTACGGGATATTGCGAAAGATAAACAGTTTCGGCTGCCGGGCCGAAAAAAAAGCAGGCAAAGGGAGCGCGCCGGCGTGTGAAATGTTTATTACATGACGATCCGAATGTCCAGCGTAAACCCGTCAGCCTGCCCCACCCGAATTCGATGATCTAGCAGCGTTGATGGTGGATCTTTTCAAATATTACGTGCCATATTCAACCCGAAAGGTCAGGACTTTTCGCTCCTGTGGACTTTTCAATTTTATTATTTACTGTTAATATTTTGTACGGGATAGGACGCCAGGCCAATTGCCTTGCATATCATTGGCACAATCCCCATGCACCTGCCGTCCCTCCGTGCATGACTGAGGGCACAACCCCACCTGCCAACGAACCTGATTTTTTTCCACACACATTTACTCATCAGGAGGAACCATGAAAAAAACCATGTCGGGAGTGCTGCTGTCGGTATTCGCTTTCGCTACCCTTCTGTTCGCCGCGGACCTTGCGGATGTCGACCGTTTCGGCTCATGCCAGTACTGCGGCATGGATCGTGGAAAATTTGCCCACAGCCGCATGCTGGTCGAATATGAGGATGCCAGCGCCGTCGGCCTGTGCAGCCTTCATTGCACCGCGGTGGAGCTGGCCACCACGCTGGACAAGACGCCGCAGGCGATTCAGGTGGGCGACTACGGCAGCAAAAGCCTGATCGATGCCGAAAAAGCCGTCTGGGTTCTCGGCGGCAGCCAGAACGGAGTCATGACCGCCAGGGCAAAATGGGCATTTGCAGACAAGGCCGACGCGGAAAAATTCAAGGCTCAGTACGGGGGCGAACTGGTCGGGTTCGAAGAAGCCATCAAGGCTGCCTACGAAGACATGTACCAGGACACCCGAATGATCCGCGAAAAAAGAAAAATGAAGCGTATGATGCAGACGAAGCAGCCTTGACACCGGCCGGAGGACGAGATACGGGATCTGCCAGGATATCGGCCGCCCCTTCCGGACAGTCAATAATCATAGCCGCAATTGCGGGATGACCGATCGTGTGTTTAAATTTACAACGTAAGTTTTCAAACCGGCAAGTTCCACGAATCAGAGGGAGTAGAGTTTTCATGAAATCCGCACGGTGCTTCGTCGTGTTTTGGACGTTTCTCCTGCTGGTCGGATTGGCCGGAACGGCTTCGTCCGCACCTACCCTGGCACCCGGGCCGAAGGACCGTTGCCCGGTCTGCGGAATGTTCGTCGCCCCCTACCCGAGCTGGGTCGCCATTATCGAATTCAGGGATGGCAGCAGGGCCTTCTTCGACGGGCCGAAGGACATGTTCGTCTTCTTTTTCGACCTCGCCAAATACAGACCACAGGCAAAACCGGAAGATATTACCGGGATCCATGTCACCGAGTACTACACCACCCGGCTGCTGGAGGCCAAAGATGTCTTCTTCGTCACCGGCAGCGACGTGATGGGGCCAATGGGGAATGAACTGGTGCCGATTGGTGGACGGGAAAATGCCGAAACCTTCCGGCGCGACCACGGCGGCACGAAAATCATGCAGTTCGACGGAAAAAATCTGATCGAGCTTTCTGCGCCGCAATGAATAAACACAGGTTTTTTATCGGTTTGACTCTCCTGCAGACCATCTTCCTGGGCCTTCTGCTGATGCACGGGGAGGCGCGGGTGGCGACCCTGTCCGGCCAGCAGCTGCCGGCTCTGAGGGCCACGGTCAGGTCCCTGCAGCTGACCGATCTTTCCCTCTGGACGGAGGCCCGCTACACCCGCCATCCCTCCCAGGCCGACCGTTTTACCCCTTTTCAGGATTTCCCGTCGGCGCTCGAACATTTTCCGGCCGGGTCCATAATGGCACCGGTCAGATCGGACTCATCCCAACCATGACCTCCAGTCCGGTAATCCCGTGATGCGCCATCTGAAGATTCTCGAATACGCCCTTTCCTCGCTGCTGCGCCGGAGATACAAAAACCTTTCCCTGGTCGCGGTGTATGCCTTCACCATTGCCGTCCTCGCCTCGGTTCTCTTTCTTACCCACGCGCTGAAAACCGAGGCAACCCGCCTGCTGGTGGACGCCCCGGAACTGGTCGTGCAAAGGGTCTCGGCCGGCCGTCACGACCTGATGTCGACGGAGTCCGGGGAACGGATCGGAGCTATTCCGGGTGTGGCCGCATCCCGGCCACGTTACTGGGGCTATTACTACGACGCCCTGACCGAGGCCAACTATACCCTGCTCGGCGTCGAGTCCGAGCCGGCCGGTCTGGAGATGGTCGAAGGGAGACTGCCGGCAGCCCCCGGGGAATGCGCCATCGGCCAGGGCGTCGCCGGCATCCGCAAGGTCGGCATCGGCGACGACCTGATCCTGATCGACAGCGACAATATCGGAACTGTCCTGGAAGTGGCGGGGGTCTTCCGCTCGCCATCCGACCTGCTGACCAACGACCTGGTGGTCCTCGGCCGGGACGACCTGATCCGCTTCTTCGGCTATCCACCCGGCCGGGCGACGGATTTCGCGGTGGAGGTCTACAATCCGGCAGAAGTCGACACCATCGCCGGCAAAATCAAGCGCCTGATGCCCGACTCCCGGCCCATCACCCGGAGCGAAATTCTGCGGACCTACGCGGGGGTGTTCAACTGGCGCAGCGGCATGATGCTCACCGTCTTTGCCGCCGCCCTGATTGCCTTCTGCATCCTGGCCTGGGACAAGGCGACCGGCATCAGCGCCGAGGAGAAGCGGGAAATCGGCATTCTCAAGGCGATCGGCTGGGAGACCTCGGACATTCTAGAGCTCAAATTCTGGGAAGGCATGGCCATTTCCCTCACCTCCCTGCTGCTTGGACTGATGGCCGCCTACCTGCACGTCTTCTTCTGGGGCGCAACGGTGCTGTCGCCGGTCATCAAGGGGTGGTCAGTCCTGTTTCCGGATTTCCGGCTCATCCCTTTCATCGATCCCTATCAGATCCTGGTCATCAGCTTTCTGACCGTGACCCCCTATGTCGCCAGCACCGTGATCCCCTCGTGGAAGGCTGCCGTCACCGACCCCGAAACGGCAATGCGAGGCTAGACCGCCATGGATGCGCTGATCCGGACCGAAAACCTGAGCAAGGTCTACAATCCCCGCCGGCCGGACGAATTCCAGGCGCTGGCCGACATATCCCTGACAGTCGCCCCGGGAGAGGTGGCGGTCTTCAAGGGGCCCAGCGGCTCCGGGAAAACCTCACTGCTCAGCCTCATCGGCTGCATGTCGCGGCCCACGGCGGGACGCATCCTGGTGGCGGGCAAGGATGTGGCAAAACTGCCGGAGCGGTTTCTCACCCGGGTTCGGCGCGACACCTTCGGTTTCATTTTCCAGCAATTCAATCTGATTCGCGACCTCAGCGTCCTGGAAAATGTCCTGCTCCCCCTCTACCCCCTGAAAACACCACTCGGAGAAATGCGGCAGCGGGGCGAGGAGGCGCTGGCCCGGCTCGGCATCGAAAACAAGGTTTCACTCAAGGTCAGGCAACTCTCCGGCGGCGAGCAGCAGCGGGTGGCCATCGCCCGGGCTCTGATCAACGACCCGCAGATCGTCATTGCCGATGAACCGACCGCCCACCTCGACAGCAGACTCTCCGCCGACCTGCTCGACATCCTGGGTGAAATCAACAGGCTGGGCAAAACAATACTCATCGCCACCCACGATCCCCTGGTTTACGAGCACTCCCTGGTGACAAGAACCATCGCCATGAAAGACGGCCGTGTCGAAGGGGTGTCCCAGATATGATTCTGCATCCAGGCATCCTGGCACTCATCTGCGGCTCCGGCATCGCTTTGCTCATGCTGATCTACGCCGGCGGGCTGGGTGTGAAGATCCTGCGCCGGTGGGACTTTCGCAGCAGCTCAGAGGAGCAGCTCATCCTGGAGAGAAAGACCTACCTGGTTTCCACCATCGTCAGTTATGCCCTCGGGTTTGAAATTTTCTCCGTTTTACTTTTCGCCTTCACGGTGGATGAAATCCACTCACTTTTTGTCGGGGCGATGTGCGCCACCGGCTCCCTCAACGCCAACCCCCTTGGCTGGTATGCCCTCTACGCAAAGATCACCGTCTTTTTTTCCGCCGCCCTCTGGCTGGTCCTGAACTACCTCGACGGCAGGGCGGATGATTTCCCTCTGGTCAAACGTAAATTCGCTCTTCTGCTTCTGCTCACCCCCCTGGTCGGAGTGGAACTTTACCTGCAGGTCGCCTATTTTCTGGGGCTGCACCCGGATGTCATCACCTCCTGCTGCGGCTCCCTGTTCAGCGAATCGGGAAGCGGAATATCCGCCGATCTGGCGGGGCTGGCGGTGGAACCGACGATGGCGGCCTTCTACGGAACCGGCCTGCTTTTCCTCGGCAGTGCCCTCCCCTGCCTCAAGCGGCAGACAGCCCTGTTCCGCTACCTGTTCTCGCTGTTGGCGGCACTCTTTTTCCTGGTTTCGATCGCCGCCATCGTTTCCTTCATATCCCTCTATATTTATGAGCTTCCCACCCATCACTGCCCTTTCGACATCCTGCAGAAAAATTACGGCTTTGTCGGTTATCCCCTTTATCTCAGCCTGTTCGGCGGAGCACTGTTCGGTATTTTGCCGGGGATTTTCCAGCCTTTGAAAAAAATCTCCTCCCTGACGCCGGAAGTCGGGCGGGTCGAAAGAAAATGGATATTGCTGGCGGTATTTTTTACGGCGTGCTTTCTTGCGCTGGCCACCTGGCCGATTGTCTTCGGACAGTTCAGGATGGCGGGCTATTCCCTAAACGGCTGATTGAGGATTGAGCGATGAAAAAGAGCAAATTTCTGATGGTTTGCGGATTACTGGTGGCCATGACCCTGCTCACTGCGGCAGGGGGCGTACAGGCAGACGAAAAGAGGTACAAGCGGAGCGAAGAAAAATATGTCATCCCCGACGTGACGCTGATCAACCAGGACCGGCAAAAGGTCAGACTGGTCGAACTGCTGCATGCGGAGAAACCCGTCCTGGTCGACTTCATCTACGGAACCTGTACCACCATCTGCCC
>DATBML010000071.1:0-1798 GCA_036554885.1 Desulfuromonadales bacterium | reverse complement strand
TGTTAGGATGGCGCCGCGTTACGGTGCAATTTTTTTGAACCACGCCATTCCTTTTCACCAAGGCTGCCGATGACCGAGAAAAACAAACTGGTTGAAATCTTCTCCGACGGCGCCTGCTCCGGCAATCCGGGTCCGGGCGGCTGGGGGACCATTCTGCGCTGGGACGAGCACGAGAAGGAGCTCTCCGGCTTCGCGCCGGAGACGACCAACAACCGCATGGAGCTCACCGCCGCCATCGAGGGACTTGCCGCCCTCAAGCGGCCCTGCCGGGTGCGGCTGACCACCGATTCCGAGTATGTTAAAAAAGGGATCACCGAGTGGATCGACGGCTGGGTCCGGCGCGGCTTGAAGAACTCACAGAAAAAGGACGTCGCCAACCGCGACCTCTGGGAGCGCCTGCTGGAGGAGAGCCGCCGGCACCAGGTCGAATGGCACTGGGTGCGGGGCCACGCCGGCCATCCGGAGAACGAACGTTGCGACGAGCTGGCGCGGACCGCCATCGCCGCCGGCAAAAAGCACTGAACGCCACGCCGGCGGCATGGACAGCCGGTGTTTCTATGTTATCCTTTCGGTCGCCTTTGCAGCCCGATTGCGGGCCGGATTAAATCCCGTCAGCACCGATCTTCGCAGCGTTGACCACCTGGAATGAGCGAGTTGTCGATGTCGATTGCCTTTGCCGCCGCCAACCTGCCGACCGCCCCCACCGGTGGCGAAGCGCCCCCCTCTTTCGAGGCCCTGCTTTCCCTCGGCCTCTACACCGGCATCGCCGTCTTCCTCATCGCCGTCCTGCTGCTGCTCGCCTGGGGCCTCGGCCACAAGAGTCGCAGCCGGGCCAAGGGGGAGCCGTACGAGTCGGGGGTCCTGCCGACGGGCGACGCCCGGTTGCGCGATCCCGTCCCCTTCTACCTGGTCGCCATCTTCTTCATCGTCTTCGACGTCGAGGCGATCTTCATCCTCTCCTGGGCCGTCGCCTGGGACCTGCTCGGCTGGGCCGGTTTCCTGCAGATCACCTTCTTCATTTTCGTGCTCTTTCTCGGGCTGGTCTACCTCTGGAAGATGGGCGGCCTCGACTGGGGTCCGCGGGCCGGACGGACCGCAAGGAAGGACGGATGAGCGAGCATTTTCCCGACAACATCATTCTCGCCTCCCTCGACGACGCCATCAACTGGGGGCGCAAGAACAGCCTCTGGCCGATGTTCTTCGGGCTGTCCTGCTGTTTCGTCGAGATGATGACCAGCATGACGCCGCGCTTCGATATCGCCCGCTTCGGCGCCGAGGTGCTGCGCAACTCCCCCCGCGAAGCCGACCTGATGATCATCTCCGGCACGCCGTTCAAGCGGATGGGCGACGCCATCCTGCGCGTCTACGAGCAGATGGCCAACCCCAAGTGGGTCATGGCGATGGGCAGCTGCGCCAACTCCGGCGGGATGTACGACGTCTACAGCGTCATCCAGGGGGTGCACCAGATCCTGCCGGTGGATGTCTACGTCCCCGGCTGCCCGCCGCGGCCGGAGGCGTTCATCCAGGGGCTGCTCCTGCTGCAGGAGAAGATCGCCAGGGAGGAGCGCCCGGCCCGCAAGGTGCTCGGCCTCGCCGGCGGCTGCGAGGGGACCACCGGTCCGGTGCTGGTCGACGGCGTCAGCAAGAGCCGCGACCCGCGCGGCCCCGGCTACGGCAATACGCCGCTGCGCGGCACCTCGCAGCAGCACCCGCGCTTCTGGGGGCAGCACGGCGGCGAGATCTGGCGACCGCCCCAGCCGCGGCTCGAGTTCGCGCCGTCGACCCCCGATCTGCGCCG
>DATBML010000063.1:0-5390 GCA_036554885.1 Desulfuromonadales bacterium | reverse complement strand
TCCTTGGCGGTCCGGACGATAACGGCACGTACCACATCACCCTTTTTCACCTTGGAATTGGGGAGGGCCTCCTTGACGGAGCAGATGATGATATCCCCAAGGCCGGCGTATTTCCGTTTGGAGCCGCCGAGCACCTTGATGCAGCAGAGCCTCCGAGCCCCGGAGTTGTCTGCGACATCAAGCATCGTCTGCATCTGAATCATGATACATATCTCCTAAACGGTTACGTTTTTTTCCAAAATTTCGCGGACTCTCCACCGCTTGTCCCTGGACAGCGGCCTGGTCTCCACGATCAGCACCTTGTCGCCAACAGCACAGCTGTTCTGCTCGTCGTGTGCCTTGCACTTCACACGGCGCTTGATGTATTTCTTGTAAACAGGATGCATGACCAACTGATCGACATTGACCACCACGGTCTTGTCCATCTTGTCACTGACCACGATCCCGACTCGGGTTTTCCGATTGCCACGCTCAGTCGCCATATCCGTCCTCGTAATCCTCTTTATCCCTGTTTCTGCCGCAGAACCGTCTGCACCCGGGCGATATCTTTTCTGGCCTGGGCAATTCGGGCGGTATTTTCCAGATGGCCGGTGTGCAACTGGAAACGCAGGTTAAACAGTTCCTGGTTGAGCTCCTGCGCCTTCTTCTGCAGTTCCTCGATGTTGAGGTTCTTGATCTCTTCAGCCTTCATGACCGGCCTCCTCCCTGAACACGAACTTGGTCTTCATGGGGAGCTTGTGTGCAGCCAGGCGAAACGCCTCGCGGGCCACCTCTTCTTCAACTCCCTGCATTTCGTAAAGCATCAGGCCGGGTCGAACCACGGCAACCCAGCTGTCCGGCGAACCCTTCCCCTTACCCATACGGGTTTCGGCGGGTTTGCGGGTAAGCGGCTTGTCGGGGAACACGCGAATCCAGATTTTGCCACCGCGCTTGACGTAACGGGTCATGGCGCGACGTGCCGCCTCGATCTGCCGCGACGAGAGCCAGCCGCACTCGATGGCCTGCAGACCGAAGTCGCCGAAATTGAGCGCAGTTCCGCCGGAGGCCGCACCGGTCATGCGACCCTTGAACTGTTTTCTATGTTTAACCTTCTTGGGCATCAACATGGCTGTGACTCCTATCCCGTGCTATTTCTGTTCCTGCTTGAGGACTTCGCCCTTGAAGATCAATACCTTGACGCCGATGATGCCATAGGTCGTCTTCGCTTCGGCAAAGCCGTAGTCGATGTCCGCACGCAAGGTATGCAGGGGGACGCGCCCCTCGCGATACCACTCGGTCCGGCTCATCTCGGCGCCGCCAAGGCGTCCGCTGCAGTTGATCTTGATCCCCTGCGCACCGAATTTGAGTGCCTGGCTCACACTCTTCTTCATGGCGCGGCGAAAGGCGACCCGGCGCTCGAGCTGCAGTGCGACGTTTTCTGCCACGAGCTGGGCATCGATTTCCGGCTTACGCACTTCCTGAATATTAATGAAGACTTCCTTGTCGGTGAGTTTGGCCAGCTCTTTCTTGAGTGCCTCGACCTCGGAACCCTTCTTGCCGATGATGATGCCGGGTCGGGCGGCAAAGATATTGATCTTCGCCTTGCTGGCGGCACGCTCAAGCTCGATCTTGGAGATACCGGCATGATAAAGGCGCTTTTTCAGATAAGCACGCAGCTTGACATCCTCATGGAGCAACCTGGCGTAATCGCCTTCCGCGTACCACTTGGAATCCCAGGTCCGGATGATCCCGAGACGAAATCCTATTGGATGAACTTTCTGGCCCAAACTATCACCTCCTTGGACAATTTACTTTTCGTCGAGAACGACGGTAATGTGGCTGGTGGGTTTGCGGATCTTGGTGGCCCGGCCCTGTGCTCGGGGCAGAAAGCGCTTGAGCACCGGCCCCTGGTCGACAGAGATTGCCTTGACGAAGAGACGGTCAACGTCGGAGACGCCCTGCTGCTCGGCATTAGCCACGGCGGAACTCACCAGCTTGGAGACGACGTCAGCCGCCTTCTGCGGAGAGAACTTCAGAATGTTCAACGCCTCCTGAATCCTCTTGCCGCGCACCATATCCACAACCAGACGGGTCTTCTGGGGAGAGAGGCGCACATATCTCAGTTTGGCTCTGGCTTCCATGAACTAGTACTCCTTAGCGCTATCGCTATTTTTTCTTGAGTTTGCTTTTCTTGTCGGATCCGTGCCCGTAATAGGTGCGCGTCGGGGCGAACTCCCCCAGTTTGTGACCGACCATGTTCTCGGTGACGAAAACCGGGATGAACTTCTTGCCATTGTGCACGGCGAACGTATGACCAACGAACTCCGGGATGATGGTAGAACGCCGCGACCAGGTCTTGATCACTTTCTTGGAGGTGGTCCCGCCCTCGACATCAACCTTGCGGAGAAGACTCTCCTCGATGTACGGCCCTTTTTTAATCGATCTAGCCACTGCCGTCTCCTCTATCTACAAAGGCTTATTTCTGCTTCCGCCGCACGATGAAGCGGTCGGTCCGTTTGTTGACACGGGTCTTGTAACCCTTGGTCGGCACGCCCCACGGCGTGACCGGATGCCGGCCACCGGAGCTCTTGCCCTCGCCACCGCCATGCGGATGGTCGACCGGGTTCATCGCCACACCACGGGACTGCGGACGCTTGCCAAGCCAGCGATTACGACCGGCTTTGCCGATCTTGACATTCTCATGATCAGCATTGCCGACCTGCCCGATGGTGGCACAGCACTCCTGCAGCACCAGGCGAACCTCGCCGGATGGCATCCGCAACTGAGCGTACTTGCCTTCCTTGGCAGCAATCATGGCGTAGGTGCCGGCGCTGCGGGCCAACTGCCCCCCCTTGCCAACCTTGAGTTCCACGTTGTGTACCCAGGTGCCGAGAGGAATGGCGCGGATAGGCATGGCGTTGCCGGGCTTGATGTCGGCCTTGTCGCTAGCAACAACAGTATCGCCGACACTAATGCCGATGGGGGCCAGAATATAACGCTTCTCACCGTCGGCATAATTGAGCAATGCAATCCGGGCCGAGCGGTTAGGATCGTACTCGATCGATACGATCTTCGCCGGAACCTCTTTCTTGTCCCGCCGGAAATCGATCAGCCGGTACTTGCGCTTGTGCCCGCCGCCGGTGTGGCGCTTGGTGATCCGCCCGTAGCTGTTGCGGCCGAAGCTGCGCTTCAGAGGAGCGACAAGAGACTTCTCGGGGGTGGCAGTCGTGATCTCCTCGAAAGTCGAGGCGGTCATGTGACGACGTCCCGGCGAGGTCGGCTTGAACTTTTTGATCGCCATTATGGTAACTCCGTATCGCTGAATAACAGTCCGTTAGACGCCAAAGAAATCGATGTTGCTGCCTTCGGCCAAGGTGACATAAGCTTTCTTCCAGTTGGAACGTTTGCCGAAGTTGCGGCCCACGCGCTTCACCTTGCCGGCCACCAGCACCGTGTTGACGTTCTCGACCTTGACATCGAAGGCCTTCTCAACGGCCTGCTTGATCTCGATCTTGTTGGCATCGATGGAGACTTCAAAAGCCACCACCCGACCTGCTTCTTTCTGCAGACTGGTCTTCTCGGTGACCAGCGGTTGTCTGATGATTCTGTATAGCGGCTTCATTACGCTAACGCTCCTTCCAGCTGGGAGACGGCCCCCTCGGTGAGCACCAGGTTGCGGTACTTCATCACGTCGTAGACATTGACACCTTCGGCTCGCAGCACCTTGACCTGCGGGAGATTGCGGGCGGAAAGCTCGACAGCCGGGTTGACCCCGTCAATCACCACCAGGGCGTTGGCCAGGTCGAAGCGGTTGAGGATTTCGACAAGCCCCTTGGTGCTGATCTTCTCCAGCTCGAGAGCATTGAGAACCGTCAGCTTCTCCTGCTTGAAGCGAACCGAGATCGCGCTCCTGAGAGCCGCCTTCTTCACCTTGCGATTCAGCTTGAAGTCGTAATCGCGGGGATGCGGGCCGAAGGCGGTACCGCCACCGACATAATGCGGAGCGCGGATGCAACCCTGACGTGCGTTGCCGGTACCCTTCTGCTTGTACGGCTTCTTGCCGCCGCCCCGGACCTCGCTGCGGGTCTTGGAATCGGCCGTTCCCTGCCGGCGGGCCGCCAGCTGGTAGCGCACCATGTCGTGAATCAGGTAGGAGCGGACATCAGAATTGAAGATGTCATCGGCAAGCTCACGCTCGGCTACCTGGTTTTTATTTATGTCGTAGACAGCTATCTTTGCCATGGTCGTTCTCCAAAATCATCAGCGCAAAGGCTATTTTTTCTTGGCCTTGATGCCCTTGCGGATTATCACCAGGGAGTTCTTTGCCCCGGGGATGGCACCCTTGACCAATATCAGGTTTTCGTCCGGGCGAACTTCCACCACCTGCAGACTCTGCACGGTCACCCGTTCATTGCCCATCTGGCCGGCCATCTTCTTTCCCTTGAAGACGCGGGAAGGCCAGGCACTGGCGCCGATGGAACCAGGTGCACGGTGGAACATGGAACCATGGGTTGCGCGGCCGCCGGCAAAGTTCCAGCGCTTGATAACCCCCTGGAACCCTTTTCCCTTGCTGGTGCCCGTCACGTCGATGATGTCGCCGGCGGCAAAGATGCTGTCGCAGGTGAGCTCGTCGCCAACATTGTAATTGTCGACGCTCTCGGCCCGAAGTTCGCGCAGATGGGCGAAGGCACCCTTGCCGACCTTCTTGAAGTGGCCCATCTCCGGCTTGTTCACCCGATGACTCTTTTTGGCCCCGAAGCCGAGCTGCAGAGCGTTGTAGCCATCCGTGGCCACGGTTTTTTTCTGCAGCACCACGCAGGGGCCGGCCTCGACGACCGTCACCGGTATGCACCGGCCATCCGCGGCAAAGACCTGGGTCATCCCCAGCTTCTTACCCAAGATTCCCTTTATCATTGCAAGTACCCTTACCTGTCGTAGTAGATAATGAACTAGAGCTTGATTTCGACGTCAACGCCGGCGGACAGATCGAGTTTCATCAGCGCATCCACGGTCTGCTGGGTCGGCTCCAGAATGTCCAGGAGGCGCTTGTGGGTGCGCATTTCGAACTGCTCACGGCTCTTCTTGTCAACATGCGGACCGCGCAGTACGCAGTACTTGTTGATGATCGTCGGCAACGGAATCGGTCCGGCCACCCGGGCGCCGGTACGCTTGGCGGTGTCGACGATCTCATTGACCGAAAGATCGAGCAGCTTATGGTCATAAGCCTTTAAACGAATTCTTATCTTCTGGCTCGGCATGTGACTATCCTCTATTACTCGATGATTTCGCTGACAACACCGGCGCCGACGGTCCGGCCACCCTCACGGATGGCGAAGCGCAGCTCCTTGTCCATGGCGATCGGGGTGATCAGGCTGACGGTCATGGCGATGTTGTCGCCGGGCATGACCATC
>DATBML010000015.1:0-3792 GCA_036554885.1 Desulfuromonadales bacterium | reverse complement strand
AGGTACATCAGGTACTTCTTGATGTTGCCGAAGATTCCCCGCCCCTCCTCGACGGCCGCGACGATGGAGGCGAAATTATCGTCGGTCAGTGTCATGGCGGCGGCTTCCCGGGTGACGTCGGTGCCGGTGATCCCCATGGCGATGCCGATGTCGGCCTTCTTCAGCGCCGGCGCGTCGTTGACGCCGTCACCGGTCATGGCGACGATCTCCCCCTGCTTCTGCAGGGCCGTCACCACCCGCAGCTTGTGGGCCGGGGAGACGCGGGCGAAGACCTCGATTCTCTTCACCTCGCGGGCGAACTCCTCCTCTCCCATCCCTTCGATTTCCGCACCGGTGACGACGCGGTCCCGCGCCAGCAGACCCAATTCGCGGGCCACGGCCCGGGCGGTGACCGGGTGATCGCCGGTGATCATCATCACGCCGATGCCGGCCCGGCCGCAGGTCTCGATGGCGGTGGCGGCCTCGGCGCGCGGCGGGTCGATCATCCCCGTCAGGCCGAGGAAGATCATCTCCCTTTCGGTGTCCGGCCGGGAGGCCCCCGCTTTGGCGGCCACCGCCAGCACCCGCAGCGCCTCCTGCGCCATCCGGTCGGCGACGTCCAGAATCGCCTCCCGGCCAGCCTCGTCGAGTTCCCTCTCCCCCTCCCCGGTCAGCTGCCGGGTGCAGGAAGCGAGGATCACTTCCGCCGCCCCCTTGGCGCAGGCGAAGGTCCCCTCCGGTGTTTCGTGCAGGGTGGTCATGCGCTTGCTTTCGGAGGTGAAGGGGATTTCATCCACCCGCGGGCAGCGCGCATCGAGTTCGGCCTTCTCCAGGCCGGCCTTGGCCGCCGCCACCACCAGAGCCCCCTCGGTAGGGTCTCCCTTGATCTCCCACCGGTTATCCTCTGCGGCATGTCTGACGCGCGCGTCGGAAGCGAGGGCGGCGGCTTGCAACAGCCGCTTCAGCGGTTCGGGGACGCCGATCTCCCTGCCGTCCCGGGTGAACCGTCCGCGGGGCTCATAGCCGGAACCGCCGACCTCGATCATCTCGCCGGCGACGTAGATCCTGCGCACGGTCATCTCGTCCCGGGTCAGCGTGCCGGTCTTGTCCGAGCAGATGATCGAGGTGCTCCCCAGGGTCTCCACCGCTGGCAGGCGGCGCATCAGCGCATGGCGCCGGGCCAGACGCTGAACGCCGATGGCCAGGGAGACGGTGACGACGGCGGGGAGGGCCTCGGGGACGACCGCCACCGCCAGGGCGATGCCGAACAGCAGCATGTCGATGAGGGGCTGGCCGCGCAGCAGGCCGATCCCGACGATCACCGCGACCACCGCCAGCGCAGCCCAGGCCAGCAGGCGGCCGACCCGGTCGAGATTCTCCTGCAGCGGGGTGCGGCCGGTCTCCACCGTCTCCAGCATTTTGGCGATCCTGCCGAACTCGGTCGCCATGCCGGTGGCGACCACCAACGCCCGGCCCCGGCCGTAAGTTGCGGCCGTGCCGGCCCAGGCCATGTTGCGTCGGTCCCCCAGGGCCAGTTCGCCGGCCGCAAGGGGTTCGGTTGTTTTATCCACGGGCGTCGACTCGCCGGTGAGGGCGGCCTCCTCCGTCTGCAGGTTGACCGCTTCAAGCAGCCGGGCATCGGCCGGGACCTTGTTCCCCGCCCGCAGCAGGATGATGTCTCCGGGGACCAGGTCGCGGGCTGGAATCTCGTATTCCTCGCCGTCACGCAGAACCGTTGCGTTGGGGGCGGCCATCCTCCCCAGCGCCTCGATGGCGCGCTCGGCGCGCCACTCCTGCACGAAGCCGAGGACCACCGCGAAGAGGACGATGACGGAAATGGCGACGGCTTCGAGTCCATGGCCGAGGAGGGCCGAGAGGGCGGTGGCGACCAGCAGGATGATGATGAGGATGTTCTTGAGCTGGGAAAGGAGGATGGCCCAGGGAGAGATCCGTCGGGCGGCCTGCAGTTCGTTCGGGCCGTACTCGGCCAGGCGGCGGGCGGCCTCCTCCCCCGAGAGGCCATCGGAGGAGGTTCCGAGCCGGTCGAGAACCTTTTCGGCTGGGAGCTGGTGCCAGTTCATGAGGGTACGATCCGTGCGAGGTCGTGGCGCCCGGGCGACTCGACCACCTTGCTGCGGCGGCGAGGGGCAGTAACAATTGTACCCGCTGCCGGCGGGATGGGTAGGTGCGGGAGTGATTTGGTCGGGGGGAGTGGGGGAAGCCAGTTGGCGCGAAGGCCCGGGTCGCGGGCCTTCGCGGGTTGGGCGGTGGGCCGGGGAGAGACTATTTCGCCGGCGCTGCCGGCTCCGGCGCCGCCTGCATCCTCGGGCAGTCGGCGGCGCATTTGCCGCAGCACTGCTTGCCATTGCCGTGGTGCCGGTGGTGGAAGCCGCAGCAGCCGGCCAGGGTCAGCTGGAGCCCGAGCAGGGCAGTGGTCGCCAGGAACATTGCTTTCCGTTTCATCGTGATCCTCCCTGAGTGAAAAATTAGCGGTATTTTATATCATCGGAACGGAATCGTCACGGATTTTTCTTCCCGTCCGCCGAGGGGTTGACCGGCGACGGCCGTGGCGCTATAGTCTGTCCGCCAACAAGATATTTTGGAGGATTTTTTCATGCCTACCTACCAGGTCACCTACGACGTGGGCGGCGACATCCGCAGCGCCCTGATCGAAGCCACCGGCCCGGTCGAAGCGACCCGGCTCTTCCTCGAGCAGAACCGCGAGGGAAATCCCGTCGTCCTCTGCGTCGTGCGCCAGTAGCCTGTCCCGGCGCCCGGATCCGGGCGCCGCCCCTCTCCCGGCCGTTTGCGCCGCCGGCGCTTCCCCTTATACTTGGAGGCAGAGACCCGAACGCTCGCCGGGAGCCTGCCATGACCCCGCGCCTCCCCTTCCGCTACCTGGAGCCGACCTTCTTCGCCGGCCAGCTCGACGATCCGGTGCTGCTGGTGCGGGTGCGGCCGCGCGGGAAGAACCTGCTGGTCGACTGCGGCCAGATTCACCACCTGGCCAAGCGCGTCCTCAAGGGGGTCGAGGCGATCTTCATCAGCCATGCCCACATGGATCACTTCATGGGCATCGACACCTTCATCCGCCACAACCACGTCTCCCCCCGCACCTTCGATCTCTTCGGCCCACCGGGCCTGGCCGGACGGCTGGCGCACAAGCTGGCCGGGTACGACTGGAACCTGACCGAGGATTACTGGTGCACCTTCCGCGTCCACGAGATCCATCCCGGCCGGACCGAAACCTGGGAGCTGGCCGGACCGGACGGTTTTCCGTGCCGCTTCACCGGGACGGCGGAGCGGCCGGAGCGCACCATTTACCAGGGAGACTACTTGCGGGTGGAAGCGGTACTGTGCGACCACAAGATCCCGGCCCTCGCCTTCCGGCTCACCGAGCGGGAGGCTTTCGCGGTGGATGCGGAGAAGCTGCGTGGGCAGGGGCTGGAGCCGGGGCCATGGCTGCGGGAGCTGAAACGGCGCTTCTGCCGCGGCGAGCTGGGGGAGGGACCGCTCGCCATCCTGCGCCGTGACGGCGTAGCGGTCCGGGAGGAGGCGGTCGCCGACCCGGCCGCGCTATTTGCGGCGATCCGCAGCCCGGCCGAGCCGGCGAGCATCGGCTACCTCACCGACGTCGGCTTCACCCCGGAGAACCTTCAGAAGGTGCGCACCCTTCTGAAGGGGGTGACGCTGCTGGTCTGCGAGTGTTCCTACCTGGCAGCCGAGCGCGACCGGGCGCGCATCTCCTTCCATCTCTGCAGCAGCGACGTGAACGAGCTGGTGCGGGAGCTGGCGCCCGCCTTCCTGCTGCCG
>DATBML010000007.1:0-3427 GCA_036554885.1 Desulfuromonadales bacterium | reverse complement strand
GCTCGCCGAGGCCGGGCGGGCCGGCCGGTTGCCGGGACCGCATCGCGACCCGTTCGACCGGATGCTGATCGCGCGGGCGCAGGGACGCGACCTTGCGCTCGTCTCGAACGAGGTCCTGTTCGACGGCTGCGGGATGCGGCGGCTCTGGTAGGGGCCGCCACCGCTCAGAGGTCCATCAGCAGCCGGCGCGGGTCCTCGAGCGCCTCCTTCACCCGGACGAGGAAGGTGACGGCACCCTTCCCGTCGACGATGCGGTGGTCGTAGGAGAGGGCGAGGTACATCATCGGCCGGATGACGATCTCGCCGTCGCGGACGACGGGACGCTCCTGGATGGCGTGCATGCCGAGGATGGCGCTCTGCGGCGGGTTGAGGATAGGGGTGGAGAGCAGCGAGCCGTAGACCCCGCCGTTAGTGATGGAGAAGGTCCCCCCTTCGAGGTCGGCGAGGTCGAGCTTGTTCTGCTCGATCTTCCCGACGAAGTCGCGGATCGCCTGCTCGATGCCGGCGAAGCTGAGGCGGTCGGCGTCGCGGATAACCGGCACCACCAGCCCCTTCTCGGCGCCGACGGCGATACCGATGTCGTAGAAGTGCTGGTGGACGATGTCGTCGCCGTCGATGCGGGCGTTGACCTCGGGGAACTCCTTGAGTGCCTCGGCGCTCGCCTTGACGAAGAAGGACATGAAGCCGAGCGGCACGCCGTGCCGCTGTTTGAACTCTTCGCCGTGCTTTTGGCGCAGGGCGATCACCCGGCTCATGTCCGCCTCGTTGAAGGTGGTGAGCATGGCGGTCTGCTGCCGTGCCGCCACCAGGCGCTCGGCGATGCGCCGGCGGATACGGCTCATCGGCTGGCGGGTGATGCGCTCTTCCTCTCCTTTCTCCCGCGGCCGGGGAGCAGGCGCTGCCGCCGCTTTCTTCTTCTCTTCCGCCGCGACGGGTTGTTCCGGCTTCGCTTCCGGTTTTTTCTCCGCCGGCCTCTCCTTCGGTTTCTCTTCAGCCGCGGGCTTCTTCTCTTCCTTCTTCTTCTCGGCCTCTTTTTTCTCGGGTTTCGGCTCTTCCTTTTCTTTTTTCGGCTCCTTCGCCGCGGCCTCCCCCTCCTCTTTGCCGCCAGCCGCCTCCTCGATCGAGCCGATGACCGCCCCGATCTTCACCGTTTCACCCTCTTTGACCCCGATGCGCAGCACCCCCTCGGCATCGGCATTGAGCTCCAGGGTGATCTTGTCCGTCTCCAGTTCGACCAGCAGGTCGTCCTTCGCCACCTGCTCGCCGTCTTTTTTATGCCACTTGCCGACTTCCGCCTCGAAGACCGACTCGCCGACCTCGGGAACCTTGATGTCCATGGGTTTCTACCCGCCTTTCTTGTAGGGGCGACCCGGTGGGTCGCCCGAACCAGGGCGAAGGCACCGCCTCGCCCCTACGTTTCACCGACTGAACGCCTCCGCGATGATCCGTTCCTGCTCTTCCTTGTGCAGCCGGTGCGAGCCGACGGCCGGGGAAGCCGCCGCATCGCGTCCCACGTAGCGGGGCTCGCGGCCCATCGCCTCGGCCAGATGCGGGCGCAGGAAGCTCCAGGCGCCCATGTTGGCCGGCTCCTCCTGGACCCAGGCGAACTTCTTCGCTTTGGCGAAGGGTTTCAGGGCCTGCCGCAGCAGATCCTCGCGCAGCGGGTAGAACTGCTCGATGCGGACGATGGCGACTTCCTCCCTTTTGTCTTCCTGCCGCTTCTCCAGCAACTCGTAATAGATTTTCCCCGAGCAGACCAGGAGGGTGCGGACCTTCGCCGGCTCGGCCGCGGCCGGCAGCACCTCGCGGAAATGCCCGGCGGCGAATTCCGCCAGGTCGGAGCGGCAGGCCGGCAGCCGCAGCAGGCTCTTCGGGGTGAAGACGACTAGCGGCCGGCGGAAGGGCTGCTTCACCTGCCGCCGCAGCAGGTGGAAGAACTGGGCCGGCGTGGAGGGATAGGCGACCTGGATGTTGTCGTCGGCACAGGCCTGCAAGTAGCGCTCGCTGCGGGCGCTCGAATGTTCGGCCCCCTGCCCTTCGTAGCCGTGCGGCAGCAGCAGGACCAGGCCGCTGGCCCGGTCCCACTTGGTCTCGCTGCTGACGATGAACTGGTCGATGATCACCTGGGCGCCGTTGGCGAAGTCGCCGAACTGGGCCTCCCAGGCGGTCAGCCCGTGCGGGCTCTCGATGGAATAGCCGTACTCGAAGCCGAGCACCGCCGCCTCGGAGAGCATGCTGTCGTAGATGCGCAGGGCGGCCCCGGCGCGGGCCGTTGCCGCGAGCGGGACGCAGCTCTCGCCGGTCTGCACGTCGAACAGGGTGGAGTGGCGATGGTTGAAGGTGCCGCGCCGCGAATCCTGGCCGGTGAGACGGACCGGGATCCCTTCGTGCAGCAGGGTGGCGAAGGCGAGCGTCTCGGCGATCCCCCAGTCGAGCCCTTCACCCGAAGCAATCGCCTCGCGGCGCCGCTCGAAGAGCTTTTCGATCTTGGGATGGGGATGAAAACCCTCGGGAATCCGGGAGCAGGCCTCCCCCAGTTCGACCAGGGTCCGGCGGTCGACGGCCGTGTCGACTTCGACGCGACGGTAGGCCCGCTCTATCCCCTTCCATCGGCCCTGGAAGCCTTCCTCTTCCGGGCGGGCCGGCTGTCCGGCCGCCGCTTCCAGGCGCGCTTCGACGGCCGCGGCCATCGCCTCGATCTCCTCGCCGTTCACCCCCTCCTCGCGCAGGCGACCGGCATAATTCTCGTGCACCGGTGGATGGTCCTTGATCTTCTCGTACATGAGCGGCTGGGTGAAGTACGGCTCGTCCCCCTCGTTGTGCCCATGGCGGCGGTAGCAGAGGATTTCCAGCACCACGTCGCGGCCGAAGGTCTGGCGCCAGTCGAGGGCGAGGCCGGCGGCGTGCACCACCGCCTCCGGATCGTCGCCGTGGACGTGAAAGATCGGCACCATCAGCATCTTGGCGACATCGGTGGCGTAGAGAGTGGAGCGGGCGTCCTTCGGCAGGGTGGTGAAACCGATCTGGTTGTTGAGCACGATGTGCAGGGTGCCGCCTGTGCCGAAGCCTTCGAGCTGGGAGAGGTTGAGGGTCTCGCCGACCAACCCCTGGCCGGCGAAGGCGGCATCGCCGTGCATCAGGACCGGCAGCACCTGCTTGCCGTCGCGGTCGTCATAATCATCCTGCCGGGCCCGGCACTTCCCCTCGACCACCGGGTCGACCGACTCCAGGTGGCTGGGGTTGGTCGCCAGTGTGATATGGAGCGATGTCCCCTCCGGCCCGTCCACGTCGGTGGAAAAACCCTTGTGGTACTTGACGTCCCCCTCGCCGACCACCTGGTATTCGATGTTGTCGGCGAATTCGGCGAAGAGATTCTCCAGGGGTTTGCCAAAGATGGTGGCCAGCACGTTGAGGCGGCCGCGATGCG
>DATBML010000420.1:0-2201 GCA_036554885.1 Desulfuromonadales bacterium | reverse complement strand
AAAGGCCTTGAGGTCTCGATTGGAGAGGTCAGACAGGATGGTGAGTCGCTGGATGCGGCGGGAAAAGAGAAACAACGAGAGCTTCTTCAGGATGGGGTTGTCGGGACCGACCGGGGCCTCATCGAGAAAAAACCCCTCCCGGCGAACCAGAATGACAAGAGGGGCGGCGTTCTGCAGAAGCGGGGAGAAGCCGGCGTGCGCTTCGTTGGCGGCCGCCTTGAGGGCGGGGTGCGCAGGAGGGTAAAAGCCGACTGCCTTGATCAGCTTGATCAGGCCCTTCAGGGCGTTTCCCAGGTTTTTATGTTTTTCCGGTTCTTTCTGCACGGAACCCGTTTCCTCCTTCAGGCCTCCAGATGCCGCGCATTAAGATACCTTCTCGGCCTCCGAAAGTAAACGGGTTTCAACCGCATGAACTCGGCGAAGTGGATGCGGGCGGCCGGCAGCCCATCACTTGCCGGCTGTTTCGCCCTCCTGCTCGACGATGCAGAAGCCGCTGTCGTGGACGCCGTGGTCATGCGGCAGGTACATCTCCTCCAGTACGCGGTGGAAGTGTCGGGCTACCACCTTCCTTTTGACCTTGAGCGTCGGCGTGACCTCTCCCTCGCTGCTGGAAAAGTCCCGGGAGATCAGGGTGAAGCGTTTGATTCTCTGGATGGGCGGCATGCTGACCTGATGCAGGTCGATCCTGTCGCGAATCAACTTGAGAATCTGTGGATGGTTCACCAGGTCGCAATGGTTGAGAAAGTCGATCCGGTGTTCCCTGGCGAACTTTTCTATATTGTCGAAGTTGGGGACGATCAGGGCCGTGAGGAAGGGTTTCCGGTCACCATAAACCAGGACGTTGGCGATGAACTTGTCGGTTTTGAACCCGTTTTCCAGGACCTGGGGGGCGACGTTTTCGCCGCCGGCCGTTACGATCAGGTCCTTTTTCCGGTCGGTGATGGAAAGAAAACCGTCCGCATCGAGCTTGCCGATGTCGCCCGTCCTGAACCAGCCATCATCGAAGACCTCCGCTGTCTGCTCCGGCTGGTTCCAGTAACCCTGAAAGACGCCGGGGCCGCGGGCGAGGATTTCGCCGTCGTCGGCGATGCTGACTTCGGTGCCCGGGATGGGTCGACCCACCGTGCCGAGACGAACGTGCTTCGGGTTGTTGGCGGCGATGACCGGAGAGGTCTCGGTCAGCCCGTAACCCTCATAAATGGGGAGGCCGACGGCGAAGAAAAATTCGGCAATATCCCGACCCAGGGGGGCGCCGCCCGAAACGAAAAAGCGCACCCGCCCTCCCAGATGTTCGCGCAGGGGCGCAAACACCACTTTACGGGCGACGGCGACCGCTTTTTGCAGCAGCAGGCCAGCCGGTTCACCGCGCATCTCGCTTGCGACCATGGCGCGCCCGGCTTTGAGGGCGCTGAAGAAGAGCTGCTTTTTCAGCCACGGCCCGGCGAGGGCCCGTTCCAGCACCCGCGCATACATCTTCTCGTAGAGTCGGGGAACGCTGATGACTACCGTAGGGCGAACCTCCGCCATGTTCGCCGGCACCGAATCGAGGTTTTCCGCGTAGGCGATGACCACTCCCTGGCGCAGCATGAAATAGCAGCCGGCCATGCGTTCGAAGACGTGCGACAGCGGCAGGAAGGAGAGGCATTGGTCCGCCGGCCCGATCGCGAAGAGACTGCGGCAGGCGTCCACATTGGAGAGGAAGTTGGCGTGGGTCAGCATGACCCCCTTCGGCGGACCGGTAGTCCCCGAGGTGTAGACCAGTGTGGCGACATCCCCTGCTTTTGCCGTCGCGAGTCGACGCACCAGTTCCTCGGTAGCCGCTGCCTCCCTCTGCTGCAGGAATGTTTCCAGGGTCAGGCAGCGTTCGCCAACGGCGGGTCCTTCGAGCTGGATGATCCGTTCCAGGTGAGGAAGTTTGCCCAAGTGCTCGAGCAGGTCCCCGGTAACGAGGGGTGAGTGGATAAATATGAAGCGGCATTGGCAGTCCTGCAGTATGTGCAGCATGGTGCCGACTCCCTCGGTGTGATAGATAGGGACGGAGAATGCGCCGCAAGCCATGCTGCCGAGATCGGCGTAGACCCATTCCGGGCTGTTGGGGGCCATGATGGCGACCCGGTCGCCGGCCCGGATACCGAGGCCAAGCAGCCCCTCGCCGAAGGCGTGGATATTGGTGCCGACATCCTGCCACGAGATGTCGCGCC
>DATBML010000270.1:0-1736 GCA_036554885.1 Desulfuromonadales bacterium | reverse complement strand
GCGCAGCGGCCGTCCGGAGGGGCGGATCATTCGGGTTCTGGAACGGGCGCACCAGACGGTGGTCGGCCGTTTCGAAGCCGGACGACGCTTCGGTTATGTGGTGCCGGCAGACCCGCGTCTGGGGACCGACCTGTTCATCTCCAAGTCTGCCGCCCGCCAGGTCCGTCCCGGCCAGATGGTGATCGCCCGCATCGATACCTACCCCGGCAGTAACCGCAGCGCGGAGGGGACGATTATCGAGGTCCTCGGCGACCCCGCCGACCCGGAAGTCGAGATTCTGACCATCGCCCACAAGTACGACCTGCCTGTGGAGTTCCCGGGGGAAGTCCTGGCGGCGGCGGCCAAGGTTCCCGACCGGGTGGAAGAGGCTGACCGGCGGGGGCGGGAAGATCTGCGGCAGTTGCCGACAGTGACCATCGACGGTGAAACGGCAAAGGACTTCGATGACGCCGTATCCGTTCGTCGCGAGGAGGATGGGAGGATCCGTCTCTGGGTCTCCATCGCCGACGTCGGTCATTACGTGGCGGAGGGGAGCCCGGTCGATCTGGAGGCATACGAGCGGGGAACCAGCGTTTACTTCCCCGGCAAGTGCATCCCCATGCTCCCCGAGAAACTCAGCAATGGAATCTGCTCACTGAACCCGGAAGTCGAGCGGCTGGCCATGACCGCCGAAATGCTCTTCGATTGGCAGGGTCAGCGTTTGGAAAGCCGCTTCTACCCCTCGGTGATCCGTAGCCGGGCTCGCCTCACCTATACCGAAGTCGCCGCGATGGTGGTGCAGGAAGAGCCGGCAACAATCGCCCGCTATCCGGAGATTTACCCCCATCTGCTGGTGATGGCCGACCTGGCGCGGCGGCTGACGGCGATGCGGCGCCAGCGCGGCAGTCTCGATTTCGACCTGCCTGAAGCCGAGATCGTTCTCGATCTTCAGGGCCGACCGGAGAACATCGTGCGGGCCGAGCGGAATCTGGCCCACCGGCTCATCGAGGAATTCATGCTGGCGGCCAACGAGGCGGTCGCGACGTTTCTGGCTGGCCGCAGTGCACCTTTTCTCTATCGGGTCCACGAACCACCTGCTGCGGAGAAGCTCCAGTCCTTCCAGGAATTCATCGCCCACTTCAATTACGGTATTTCCCTCGAGAAGGGAAGCGTCAACCCGCGCAAGCTGCAAGAACTGCTCGTCGGGCTGGAAGGAAAACCGGAAGAGCGGATGATCAACCAGGTGTTGCTGCGATGCATGAAGCAGGCGCACTACTCGCCGGAGAACGTGGGACATTTCGGTCTGGCCGCGGACCTCTACTGCCATTTTACGTCACCGATCCGGCGCTATCCCGACCTGGTTGTCCACCGCGTCCTGCGGCAGGCACTCACTGCGGGAGGGATGCCGGAAAAACGCAAGGCCCATCTGCAGGAGGTGCTTCCCCAAATGGGCGAGCACACCTCGCAGCGGGAGCGGCGGGCGATGGAAGCGGAACGGGAGATCATCAGCCTGAAGAAATGCCAGTTCATGGCCGACAAGGTGGGTGAAGTTTTTGCCGGCTTTGTCTCCGGCGTCCAGCCCTTCGGCTTTTTCGTTGAACTCAAGGAGCTGTTCGTCGAGGGACTCGTGCATATATCGAGCATTGCCGACGACTTCTATGTATTCGAAGAGGATTTGCACCGCCTGGTCGGTCAGCATCGCCGGCGGATTTTTCAGACCGGCGACGAGGTGCAGGTCACCGTGGCCAAAGTCGACC
>DATBML010000266.1:0-2019 GCA_036554885.1 Desulfuromonadales bacterium | reverse complement strand
ATGGGCGCTGCGCAACAGCGCCTGCAGCCGTTCCGGTACCAGGCCATCCTTTTCCATGACCAGGAACCCCTGACGGAGGAGTTGCAGGTGCTCCTCCGCCTCGCGGGCGAAAATTTCGATGTACTTCCTGGTTTTCACCCTAGGCCTCTTCTTCCACCAGTTCCTTCAGCCGTTCGGCCAGTCCGGTGAGCTCGGCGATCGCCTGCGCCGTCTCTTCGGCGCTCGCCGCCACCTGGGCGGCGACGTCGCGCACCTCGGCGATGGTCTCGGCCATCTGCTCGCTCGCCGTCGTCTGCTGCTGCGTCGAAAGTTTGATTTCCCGCGCCGCCCCGGTCGTCTCCTGTACCATGGCGATGATGTTGGTCAGCGCCTCGGAGACCCGCGCCACCCGCGTGCTCGCCGCATCGACCCCTTTGGTCCCCTCCTCGGTCAGAATGATCGTCGAGTTGGTCGCCTTCTGGATCTGCTCGATAAGCCCCTTGATCTGGCCGGTCGCATCCACCGTCCGCTCGGCCAGCCGCTTCACCTCGCCGGCCACGATGGAGAAACGCTTGCCGGCCTCGCCGGCGCCGGCCGCTTCGATCGCCGCATTGAGCGACAGCAGATTGGTCTGGTCGGAGATCTCGTCGATGATATCGACGATGCCGCCGATCTTCTGCGAGTTCTCCCCCAACTGCAGCATCGCTTCGGCAATCGACTGCACCTGTGCCTTGAGCTGGCCCATGCCGTCGACGGCGCTGCCCACCGCCTGCACCCCGGTGGAACAGGCACTGCTCGCCTGCTCCGCCTGGGCCTCCACCCGTAGCGCGTTCTCAGCCACCTGCTTGGCGGTCACCGCAATCTCCTCTGATGTGGTGGTCGCCTCCTGTACCGCCGAGGCCTGCTCGGTCGCCCCCGAGGACTGCTGGGTGGAGATCGCCATAATCTCGTTGGCGCTGCTCGAGAGCTGCTGAATTGCTTCCTTGACGCTGACAATCAGCCGGCCGCTCTTGTCGATCTCGCTCTTGAGGTTCTTGACGATCACCTGCGTCATCTTGTTGAACGTCCTGGCCAGTTTGCCGATTTCGTCGTTCGACTCGATCTCGATCGTCTCCTCAAGATGGCCGTCGGCGATCCGCTCGGCCACCTCGGTCACCCGCTTCAGCGGTCTGGTAATGCGCGCCACGACCAGGAAGATGGTCACCGAAGCAACCACCAGCACCAGCAGCATCGACAGTGCCACGGTATTGCGCAGTTCGGCGATCGCCTTTTCCGTCTGGCCGATGGAGAAGCCAATGCGGAAGCCGCCCCAGTGTTTCCCCTTGACGTAGACCGGTGCCGTGATGTCCCACATCGTTTCGCCGGTGTCCCGCCTGTAGACCTGCCGGAGTATCTTGTTGCCGTCCTTGCCGTCGTAGCGGGCCGCCTTCAGGCCCGTTTCGTCGTTGAACAGCCGCTTGGTGCGGTTGCCCAGCTTGTCCTTCTCCGGGTCACCGGTCAGGGGAAGAGAGAAGCGGCTGTTGTGCGTCGGCAGATAACCGTTCCGGTCGACCAGCACGGCAAAGACCAGCATGCTGTCCTCCTCCAGAAAGGTATCCTGAATCCCGAGAATCCGCCGGTCGAGATATTCATCATAGGCCGTGTGATATTTGGCGATCGACGCCCCGGCCAGCGGCCCTTCGGTAATCGGGCGGTAGTCGGTATCGAACACCTGCGTTTCGCTCAACTGGCCGCTGTCGATCGCCTCGGTCAGCACCTGCGCCATCGACCTGGCCCCGGTCAGGGCCAGGGTCCGCGCCTTGGTCAGCATCATCTCCTGCAGTACCCTGGAGCGATCCTTGACCAGAAAATAGGTAAATCCGCCCAGTATCACCGCCAGTACGACGATCAGGGAGATGACGATCTTCATCGAAATGCGTTTGCTGATCCAACTGAACATTGCAAGTCCTTTTCGTTCTGGTGGATGGGTTGAAATCTGGCACTGTCGCGCCTGATGGATTCGATGCTTAACGACTCTCGGCTGCCACACTCCTGCTACAT
>DATBML010000261.1:0-7436 GCA_036554885.1 Desulfuromonadales bacterium | reverse complement strand
AGTTCACACCGCTGATGAAGGCAGCGACGATCAAGGTGGCCGAGTCCTCCTCCGCCTGCATCTGCTCGACGACGAACGTGCAGGACTCCTGGCCGACAAAGCTGTCCCAGGCAAACACCGGGTTGATGGCCGACAAGAAGGCCATGAGCGGCACAAGTACGGCCTGGCGGGCAATCTCTACTCGTTTGGGATGAACCATGACGACAACCTCAACACTCTGAAAATTGATCGGTCAGCAGATGTTCTTCAAAACCACTTCTCTCAAAGATGCCGGGTCTCGGCAGGCGGCGACCGCCAGTTGTCGTTGCGCCCGTCGACGTATTTGATGGGCGCGCCGACCAGTTCAGCGGTTTCCGCATCCTCGAGACAATTGACGTTGACGGCATAGGATTTGCCTCCAAGCTCCGGCGCGTCGGCCCAACCGAAAGAGTGTACGCCGCAATGCCTGCAGAACAGATGGTGGATTCTTTTCGCGCCGAATTGATAATCGGCAAGTTCGGCTTCACCCCCAACCAGCCGAAAATCGTCCGGTTTGACGAAAGCAAGCCAGTTCCTCACCTTGGTGCATATGGAACAGTTGCATTTGAGTGTGCCTGCGCTCAGGTCGATGTCCGCCTCATATCGGATGGCGCCGCAATGACAACCGCCGACGTATGTCTTTTTCATGGGTGGCTCTCCCATTAAGCAGAGTAAAGAAGTGATTGCGCTGCCTCCGTGTCATTTTACAGCATTCAGAAATAAAGAAGCTCCATATTGCTCTTTCCGGATATTGAAACTCCCACTGTCAGTCACGGTTTGCCCCCCTGATCCTGGAACTAATTCAGTTCTTCATACGCGGCAATGACCACATCGGCCGCGCGATCCCGGATGGGAATCAGGGCCTGGTAGTCTTCAGACCGGTACCAGTTCAGCAAGGCAGCGTGGTCGGAGAATCGTATCACGACTGTCGATTGGTATGGCAGATCGCCAGCAAGGACCGAAGTCAGGCGACCGCGAAAAAGGACTTCCGCCGCGAAAGGTAAAAGGGATTTTTTCACGCCGTCAATATAAACCGACCATTGCTCGGGTTCTTTGACCGTTATGTGACCGATCAGGTAAGCAGACATCCATTTTCTCCTTTATGGGCTATCTCCCGTCTCCTCCCGGAAAACATTCTCCCCTCAATGCTTCAACGTTCCTGCTTCGACTCCGGACTGAAGACGACAACCTCCGCAACGCTTCGACGACTACAACGGAAGTCGAACCCGAAGCGAAACGATGTTCTTGCCGGCAATCGTCTTGCCGCCTCCTTGAAAGAAAGCTTCATCTATACGTTAACCGATTCGGGCAACCCCGACAAGCGCCTGTAGCAGCGGCGCTTGTTTACGCTTTTCTGGATTGACCTGCAAGGGGGCAGCCGCATCCTGCATACCAATAGCTTTCATTTCTTTCAAGCGCCCCCGCCGGATTCCCCTTGCGCGTCTGCATTATTCAAGGCTATTCGGAAAACAAACTCAGCACACAGAATTGACCTGCATCAAGGCGAGGGATTGAAATAGGTGCCATTAATGGTAACCATACCTCCGACAACTCTCGTGCCGTCTGAACCATGACCCGACCGCCGATGGGTGATGAAACTTCACCACAGGAGATTTACATGCAACCGAATCGGATCAAGGAGCCAGGGGAACATCCCGCCTTCAGTTCCCACCCCTCCAAACTCTTCGTCGAGACCACCAGCCGCTGCAACCTCAACTGTTTCATGTGCGTCAAGCAGACCGCTGATGGCGGCGTGGTCGAGGGAGACCTTGCCGACACGACCTTCGCCCGCCTGGCCGAGGCGCTGCCGAAGGTTGAAGCGCTGGTTCTCAACGGCGTCGGCGAGCCGCTCCTCCACCCGCGCCTGGAGGAATTCATCCGCATCGCCAAGGGGCGGATGCCGGCCCGCGGCTGGGTCGGTTTCCAGACCAATGGCGTGCTGCTCAGCGAAAAACGCGCCCTGTCCCTGACCGAGGCAGGGGTGGACCGGATCGGGCTGTCGCTGGACGGGGTAACCCCCGAGACCTTCCGGCGGGTGCGGGCGGGAGGCGAGCTGGCCGCCGTCGAAGGCGCCCTGGCGTCCGTGGCAGCGGCGAAAAAGAGCTGCGCCCGCCCCGAGCTGCAAGTCGGGGTGGAGTTCGTGCTGATGCGCAACAACCTGCGGGAGCTGCCGGCGGCCCTGCGCTGGGCGGCCCTGCGGGGAGCGTCCTTCGCCATCGTCAGCCACATGCTCCCCTACGATGCCGCGCATGCCGCCCAGTCCGCCTTCGAGCCCTGCAGCGACGCCGCCCTCGATCTCTTTGCCGAATGGAAGGACCGCGCCGGCCGCGAAGGAATCGACCTGGAAGGCTATTTCAAAGTTCTGTGGCGCTTCTCACGCAATGAGGAGGAACAGCGGATCGTCTCCTTCGTCGGGGCGATGAAAGCTGCCGCCGATGCACGCGGCATCTCCCTCGACCTGCGCAAGCTGTTCGCCGCCGATACCGCCCGCCGCGGCGAGGTGGCTGCGGTCCTGGCCGAGGCGCGAGAGGTGGCCGCAGAGACCGGGCTCGACCTTCGCCTGCCCGCCGAGGCGCCGCGCCAGGAGCGTCGCTGCGATTTTGTCGAGGAGGGCGGGGCCTTCGTCTCCTGGGACGGCGATGTTCATCCCTGCTATTTTCTCTGGCACCGCTACAGCTGTTTCGCCGGGGGCTGGGCGCAGCCGGTAAAACCGCGTGTTTTCGGCAATCTGGCCCGGCGAGGACTCCTGGACATCTGGAACGATCCAAACTTCCGGAGCTTCCGCGAGGGGGTGCTCGGCTATGACCACTCCCCCTGCACCGACTGCTCCGTCGCCCCCTGCGACTACGTGCAGACCAATCACTTCGAGCAGGACTGCCACATCAAGACCGAACCCTGCGGCAGCTGCCTGTGGTGCACGGGGCTCTTCCAGTGCCTGAGCTGAGGGCGGCTGAGCGGTACCTATGGCACGGATTGGCGGGCACTACGCCGCTGGGCGATAAACAGCGCAAGTCCGCCCAGGATGGCCAGCGAACTCAGCAAGAGGCGTAACGTGACCGGCTCTCCGAGGAAAAGAACGCCCCCGACGGCGGCAATGACCGGGACGCTGAGCTGAACGGCTGCCGCCGTGGTTGCCAACATGCCGGTGACGGCGTTGTACCAGACGGCATAGCCGATGCCCGAGGCCAGGGCGCCGGACGCAACGGCATAGCTGATCCCGGCACTGTCGAGGGAAGTGCGGGTGACCGTCATTACGCTCAGGCCGATGGCAAAAGGGACAGCGCGCAGAAAATTGCCGGCGGTGACGCAGGTCGGGTCGCCGGAACCGCGGCCCCGCAACGAATAGACGCCCCAGGCCACTCCGGCGCCCAACATCAGGATCGAGCCCTGCAGCGGCGGCGCCGAGAGGCCCGGCAGGAGCAGCCCCACCAACCCCCCGACGGCGCCCAGAAGTCCGACCACCTGTAATGGCCGCAAACGCTCCCCGGACCCCAGGGCGTAGCCGATCATCGTCCCCTGGACGGCGCCGAAAAGAATCAGCGCTCCGACGCCAGCCGGCAGCGTCAAATACGCGAAAGAAAACCCGGCGGCATAGGCGAACAGGGCGGCGGCGGAGATCCAGCTGCCTGCTGCGCCATGCGGGCCGCCGCGCACCCGCACGATCAGCCACAGCGTCAAGGCGCCCGAGAACAAGCGTAGGACGGTGAAACTGGCGGCATCGATGCCGGTGTGTTTCAGGGCCAGGCGGCACAACAGCGAGTTGCCCGCAAAGGCGACCATCGCCAGGAGGGTCAGCAGGGCAATGCGGCCAGGAGAAATCGTAATCCGACCGGCTGCCGGCCGTTCGTCAGCGTTCTTGATGGGGGGAACTCCTTCAAAACAGCCTGCAGAATGAGCGTATTGAAGTCGGTGACATTTGGCGCCTATTTCCAGCCGCCAGCCGTCGAGTCTGGACCTGTTGCCGAGAGGGAAACAGCGCCTTCACACAGCGCCCGCTTGTAATGGCGCTTGGCAGCGCAGTCATCCGGAAACGGCCGCCAAACCTCCCGGTCGATGCAATCCATCGCGGCGATCTCATCGTCTGTCCCGATCTCCGCCATGCAGAAATCGGCAATCCAATGAATCCTGTCGCCCGCGACCGGGCACGGCGGCGAATCCTGCCCATAAGCCGGCGCGACCAGTAAAAGAAGCACCAGAATTGCCTGCAGCCGTTTCATAGATCTAGACCATCGCCCGGAACAGCTTGTGTAGAGGCGCCCCACTTGCTTGCATTTCTCAGTCCTCCCAATGCCCGGTAAAGTCGAACGAAAGCTGTCGGTGGTGCTTGATCGCCAGCAGGTAGAGGTCGTGGCCGCGCCGGGCATAGAGAATCAGGTAGTCGCCGCGCACCAGTTCGCGCAGGTCGGTGCCGGTTCCGAGCCGCTCCCGAAGCGTCGCCGCCAACTCCGCAGCCTCGCGGGAGGTAGTGCGGCGGCGCAGGAAATCGGTGCCGAGGTCAGGGAACTGTGCGAGGGCGGGGATGGCTTGGCCGAAGAGGTCGTCGAGCAGGGGGGAAAGGCGGCCGCTGCGTCGGCCTCGCGTAAAAAGGCCTCGATGGCGTCGAGGTTGCGGGCGAAGTTTTGCGTGACGCGGACGGTGGCGCGCTTCATTCGCTGCGGCCGTACCGCGCCTTGAGCTCGGCCACCGACAGCAGTTCGCCCGTTTCGACGTCATCCCAGCCGCGGGCGGCCTCCTCCAGCAGGGTGAGGTGGATGTTTTCGCGCTCCAGCCGGTGATAGTAATCAAGGCGGCGGGCATCGATCAGCGCGACGTAGGCCTTACCGTTGCGGGTGATGATCTTCTCGCGCCCCTGGCAGGCCTCTTCAGCCAGTTCCGTCAGCCGCGCCCGCATCTCCTTGAGCGGGACGATGTCCTTGCTGGTGATCGACATGGCGCCTCCTTTGTGGAAATTTGCACTAATACGTTAACTGATTAGTGCAACTCCGGCAAGCGTCAACTTCCCTGCCGATTGCCAACACTTCACCTCGCCCCAGAACCAGCAAAATAGAAAACAACGTCCCTTCAGTCCCACCCTCCTTCCGGAAAAACCCTCTCCCCTCAAGGCCCCTCACCCTGCCTCAGCTTCGGCCGGTGTTCTCAAATTTGCTACGAGCGTAGCGGATTTGAGAACATCTCGTCCGGAAAGGCGGTTCCTCACGCGACGCCGCAACGAACGCGACGGATTCCAAATACCTGATTGGTTGAGCGTTGCGACCGTCGCGGCGTTGCGTGAGGCCGCTTTTCCCAAGCTCAAAGCCCCCTGACAGCCACCTCTCCCACATACCCCCCCGCCACCTCGGCAAAGGCGCGGATCGTCTCCGCCGGGTGCGGTTCGATCTCCCGCAGCTCTTCGGCAAGGGAATGGGCGGGGACAAACTGCTGCAGCATCCAGCGTTTGGCGCCGCGCACCAACTCTCCGATCGCACGGATGTCCGCCTCTTCGACCAGCCCCGGCACGCAGGTAGTGCGCAGCTCGTAGTCGACCACCCCTTCGAGCAGCAGCCGTACACTCTGCAGCAGCCCGCCCAGGGGGACCGGGCCGCGGTGCAACACGCCGTAGCGGGCCGGGGCGGTCTTCAGATCGAGGGCGACGTAGTCGAGGAGGCCTTCGGCCAGGGCCAGCTCCAGGACGGCCGGCGGCGCCAGGCCGTTGGTGTCGAGCTTGACCGCGAGGCCGAGGCCCTTCACCTGGCGCAGAAAGGGGAGCAGGCCCGGGTCGAGGGTCGGCTCGCCGCCGGAGACGACCACCCCGTCAATGAAGCGGCGGCGCTCCTGCAGCTGGTCGAGGACCGCCTCCACGGGGTAGTCGGGGTACTGCGCCGGGTCGAGGACCAGCCCGGGGTTATGGCAGAAGGGGCAGGTGAGGTTGCAGCCGCCGAAAAAAACCAGGGAAGCGATCCTCCCCGGAAAGTCGAGGAGGCTCGTTCCCTGGAAACCTTTGATAGACATAAATCAGTCCCGGGTCCCGGGTCCAAAGTCCCGGGTCCAAAATCGAAGGCCCAGGTCCCTGGTCTTTTGTCCTGGCCTTTGGACCAGAGACTCGGGACCCGGGACTCGCGACTATTCTTCCTTTTGCCCCTCGCCGACCACGTACTCCCGGCGCTCCCTGAACTCCTCCTTCTTGCCGCGGTTCCACTGCTGCACCGGCCGGAAAAAACCGCAGACCCGGGAATAGACCTCCGTCTTCGCATCGCATTTGGTCGCCATTCTAATCCTCCCTTGTGATTGCATTGCTTTGGATTGGATCTTGCCGATCACGGATCACGGATCACGAGTCACGGGCTTTACGCCGCCTGATGATGCGGGCATTCGAAATGTTCGCCGGTGATGTAGCCGTGCACCGGGCAGATGGTGAAGGTGGGGCTCAGGGTGAAGTAGGGGAGATGGAAGTTCTCGGCGATCCGCCGCACCAGCAGCCGCGCCGACTGCCAGTCCTCCAGCCGCTCGCCGAGGAAGCCGTGGAAGACGGTACCGCCGGTGTAGAGGGTCTGCAGGCTGTCCTGGTGGGTGAGCGCCTCGAAGATGTCGTCGGTGCTCCCCACCGGCAGCTGGGTGGAGTTGGTGTAGTAGGGGTCGTCGCTGCCGGCGGCGAGGATTTCGGGGAAGCGCTTGCGGTCAGCGCGGGCGAGACGGAAGCTGGTCCCCTCGGCCGGGGTCGCCTCCAGGTTGTATAGGTGTCCGGTCTCCTCCTGGAAGGCCTCGAGCTGCGTGCGCATGAACTGCAGGGTCGCCTCGGCCAGCTCCCGGCCCTCGGCGGTGTCGATCCCGCAGCCGATGAGGTTGCGGCAGGCCTCGTTCATCCCGACCAGGCCGATGGTGGAGAAGTGGTTGTCCCAGTAGTGGCCGCTGCGCTCCCTGATCGCCGTCAGGTAGAAGCGGCTGTAGGGGTAGAGACCCTCCTCGGTGAAGCGCTCGAGCTGCTTGCGCTTGATCTCCAGCGACTCGAAGGCGAGGCGCATCAGCTCGGCGATCCTCGCATGGAACGCCTCGCGGCTGCCGCCCGCCTGGTAGGCGGCCCGGGGCAGGTGGAGGGTGACGACGCCGATCGAGCCGGTCAGGGGGTTGGAGCCGAAGAGACCGCCGCCGCGGCGGCGCAGCTCGCGATTGTCGAGGCGCAGCCGGCAGCACATGGAGCGGGCGTCCTCGGGGTCCATGTCCGAGTTGATGAAGTTGCTGAAGTAGGGGATGCCGTACTTGGCCGTCATCTCCCAGATCGCCTGGAAGCGGGGGCTCTCCCAGTCGAAGCCGGCGGTGATGTTGTAGGTCGGGATGGGGAAGGAGAAGATGCGCCCGGAGGCGTCCCCCTCCATCATCACCTCGCAGAAGGCGCGGTTGAGCAGGTCCATCTCCGCCTGAAAGTCGCCGTAGGTCTCCTCCAT
>DATBML010000232.1:0-3527 GCA_036554885.1 Desulfuromonadales bacterium | reverse complement strand
CCATGAAAAACCTCGCCTGCGGCTGCCCCGGTTCCCACGTGCGCACCATCGAGAAGAAAGAAACCGAAACCGTCGTCCCCACTGGCCGGATCGCCTCCGAGCTGCGCCAGTGGCCGACCCAGCTTCACCTGGTTCCTCCCTTCGCCCCCTGGCTGAAGGATGCGCACCTGCTGATCGCCGCCGACTGCACCCCCTTTGCATACGCCGAGTATCACCGGGATTTCATCAAGGGTAAGGTGCTGGTCAACGCCTGCCCGAAGCTCGACGACACCTCCCCCTACATGGATAAGCTGACCGAGATGCTCAAGCAGAACGACATCAAGTCCCTCACCGTCACCATCATGGAGGTCCCCTGCTGCCGCGGCCTGGCGATCATGGCCCAGCGGGCGCTGGAAGCCTCAGGCAAGAACATCCCCTTCGAGGTGGTGGTGCTCGGTGTCGACGGCGAAAGGAGGAGCTGAGATGAAGACCGACGTGACGGCAGTGATGGTCGAGGAGCACAAACTGATCCTGCGGATGATCGCGCTGCTCGAAAAGAACGTGGAACTGGCGGAGGCGGGGCGCTTCGCCGACTGGAACTTCTTCCTCGATGGCGTCGACTTCATCCGTAACTACGCCGACCGTTTCCACCATGCCAAGGAAGAGGACGTCCTGTTCAAGGCGCTGGTGGCGAACGGCATGCCCGAGCAGAATTCGCCGGTGGCAGCGATGCTGATGGCCCACGACCAGGGACGCGCCTTCGTCCGGGGGATGGAGCAAGCGGCGCAGCGGACACTGGCCGGAGAGCCGGCGCCGGTGGCGGCGATCGCCGAAAACGCCCGCGGCTACATCGCCCTGCTGCGCGACCACATCGACAAGGAGGACACCATCCTCTACCCGCTGGCCGAGCGCATTCTCTCCGAGGCGTTGCGTCCGGCCATGGTCGAGGCGTACAGCGCCGCCGAGGCGAAGACCCCCGGCCTGGAAGAAAAATACCGCCGGCTGGTCGAGAGCTACGAGGCCAAACTGGCGGCTTGAAAACCGGATGAAGGTTGAGAGTTGAGAGTTGAATGAGAAACGAGTGCGGCTCCCGGAAATTTTCCGGGGGCCGCAGTTGTATTCAGAACGTTCGGTAGTTGCCGGGCTTTCCCGGTACTATCTTCACTTGCACTTTTTGCCGTGATGACGGTCGCCGCCCCGGCGTTCCATCATCCGCTCCATTTTCTCGTCCGCCAGTTTACGCTGTTCGGGCGTAAGCACGGCATGGATCTGGCTCATCATCCGGGCCCGCTCGACCACCAGTTCGGTCTTGGCGGCCGCCTGGCCGGCGGCCAGGGTGCGGATGGCGGCCTCGTCGAAGGTGTCGGCCTTGGTCGCCTGGCGCAGTTTGTCCCGGTTCTCATCGAGGTCCTGCCGCAACGGCGCGACCTTGTTCCGGTGCTCATCCATGATCGCCTTGATCTTTTCCTGCTGCTCGGCGCTCAGGTCGAGGGTTTTCGTCATCCGGGCGAGAAATCGCTCGCCCTTTTCCGGGCGTTCGCCGCGCTCCCACTTCGGGGGATCGCCAGCCGGTGCGGCGTTGACCTGGGCAGAGGTGAAGAACAGGCCGCCGATCAGGGCGGCGGTGAGGACGGTGATGACGAGCAGCGATTTTTTCATGATGTAATCTCCTTGACGGTGGGGCACCGCCCCGTTGGTTTGATGATGATCAATTAAAGTGCGAACGATCAGCGCCAATGGCCAGACCATGACACATCCGCCATGTACCGGGATCGGGGGTCGACTACGACGTAGCCCCGGGGGGTTGGCCGGTAGTAAACATCTTCGGTACGATAGAAGAAATTCCCGCCGATATTGACGCTGATCGAACCGAACGGCAGCGTTGCAAACACGGCCCCGACAGGCGGTCCAACCAGCGCGTAGCCGTTGTGCACCCGGCTGTAATAGCGATGTTCATGGACGTAATACGGGGTCCTGTTGATCACCACGGTTTTGTAGCCTCGGGGCAGTTCGCGGACCACCTTGACCTTGTGCTTCCGGTGGTCGTCCCTTTTTTCGAACTTGTTGTCATGACGATTGTCGTGGCGGCTGTTTTTCCAGTTGTCCTGCCGCGTCTCGTAACGATTTTCCTGCCGATCCCGGCGGTCGTCCCGGTCGGCCCAGGCGGGACTGTTCCCGGCAAGGAGCAACCCGGCTGCCAATAGCGACACCACCGCGATCCTGCCCGACGTTGTAACTGACATTCTGGTCTTTGTCATGATGTCCTCCTGATTGTCTGTGTTGATCGCGACTTGCTGTTTTGTTGATTTAATGAATACCGCCCAAATGTGGCACAAATATGGAAGAAATGTGGAAATCACCGGTCGAGAGGCGTTGCCGGTGTTTTTCCGGCCGGAATTGTGGTAGGAAAAAGATAAATTCCTGTTGAAGGCGGAAAACAATGATGAAACTTGGTATCAAGTACCGGTTGTTCCTGTCCATGCTCGCGGGTACCGCCGCCGTCGTTCTCTGCATGTGGCTGATCGTGCAGTGGAGTATCGACCGGGGGTTTCTCCGCTACGTCAACACCCTCGAGCAGGAGCGCCTGGAAATCCTGGCCTCGGAACTCGAACAGGCCTACGCCGAACGGGGCAGCTGGGATTTTTTGCGCGCCGAGCCGGTCACCTGGCTGCGGCTGATGATCCGCACGCTCCCGCCCGGGTTGGCCGATCCTGAGCAGTTGAAACGCCAGGAAAGGCGCCTGGAGCGCAGGCTGGAGAGAGAACCGCGGCCGCCGGAACCGGGCCAGCCGCCCCGATCTCTGCCTTTCGAGCGGCGCGTTCTGCTGCTCGATGCCGCCCGTCAGCCGCTGTTCGGGCCTGCGGAACGGGCAGGGGAGGTCGACCTGCGGCCGCTGCTGCTCGAGGGGAAGACCGTCGGCTATCTCGGGCTGGTGGCGCGCCAGAGCGCCTATGACGTCCACCAGCTGCAGTTCGTCCGGCAGCAGAAGCTGGCGCTGGCCCTGATCGCCGGGGTGACGCTGCTGGTCTCGGCACTGATCGCCCTGCCCCTCGCCAAGCGCCTGGTGCGGCCGATCAAGGCTCTTGTCGCCGCCACCCGCCGCCTCTCGGCCGGGGAATACGCCACCCGCGTGCCGGTTGCCGGCACCGACGAACTGGGCCAGCTCGCCCGGGATTTCAACAGCCTGGCGCTCACGCTGGAGAAGAACGAGCAGGCGCGCAAGCAGTGGGTGGCGGATATCTCCCACGAACTGCGCACGCCGCTGGCCGTGCTGCGCGGGGAGATCGAAGCCCTGCAGGACGGGGTGCGCCGGACCTCTCCGGAAACCCTGCACTCACTGCATGCCGAGGTGATGCGTCTCAGCCGTATGGTGGACGATCTGCATCAGCTTGCCCTCTCCGATGTCGGCGCCCTGACCTACCGCAAGCGCATCGTGAATCTCGGTGACGAGTTGCGGGAGGCTGCCGACGCTTTTCGCTCCCGGTTCGAAGGCAAGGGGATCGCACTGACGGCCGATCTCCCGACAGCGCCGGCGATTGACGTATTCG
>DATBML010000325.1:0-6265 GCA_036554885.1 Desulfuromonadales bacterium | reverse complement strand
GTCCACTCGGTTGCATTCGTCTATGGTTTCGGGCTATGATTAGAATGTGAATTGTATATCCAGCGGCGGAGGAGGACGAACATGAAAAACGGGCTGGCGCTTATTCCAGGGGGATTGCTTCTGGTCCTGTTGGCAGCCGGAACGATTTTCGCTTCCGAAACGGCCTGTCTGACTCCCCGCACCAGTCCGCCCCGGCTCTTTCTCCAGACCGACCACCTGAAGGTTCCCGCATCGCCCAAATCCACCGGCAATCCTGCCGACCAGAAGGGGTACCAGCTCAACGAGGCACTCATCCTCGGAGTTCCTGCCCCCCCCACCACGCAAACCGGCAATTCCTCCGTCGAACTTGCCGGGGAGAAGGATCTGGCCGCCCTGCGCATCAAGACCGATGGCGCCATTACCCCGTACGTTGGCGCCGGTGTCGCCACCGGTCCCGACGCAGAAGCGACCCCCGGCCTTTCCGAATTTGAAGCGGAACGCGAGGCCGAACGGCAGGAATACCTGCTCGGCGCCGGGCTCGCCTGCGACCTGAGCCAATCCACCCGGCTCAACCTCGGCTACCGCTACTCGACCGGCAGCCTGCCAGAACTCTCCGGCCTCGGGTTGAACTCCGCAGAACCCGAGAGCGACGACCATCATCTCTCTTTCGGCCTGAAGCTGGATTTCTGAGGCGCTCGCCTGCCCAATCCTTCGCCTGACCGCCCGCTGCGTCCTTCCTCGAATAACAGGGTATACTTGATTGAAAGCGGCCATCTGGCCGGGACCTGCGACAACCTGTGGGGGGGGAATGGTGTGCCCATGAATTCCCAAGACAGCCTGCTCGGCATCATCGACCTCTGTCTCACCGTCGAACAGAAGGCCCACCTGCTCTACGACGGAATGGCCGCACGCGCCGACGACGAGCGGCTGTGCCTGCTCTGGTCCCAGATGGCCCGCGATGAAAAGGGGCATCTGGCCTACTGGCAACGACTGCGGGAGATGTGCATCAACGGGGCCGCCCCCGAAGTGTTTGAAAATCCCCGGGATCTCGAAGAGTTTTTCCTGGCACTGCTGTCGAAGATCGATCGTCTCGCCGAGCAGGTACAGGCCGACCCTTCGCCGGTGACCGCCCTGGTGTTGGCCTTGCGACTCGAATTCTATCTGCTGCATCCGCGTTTCCAGACCCTGTTCCAGTGTCTCCACAGCCTGCCGGGTGGGCCGCCTCCGGAAGAGGATTACGAGTACCACCTGCAACGGCTGTTGACTGTACTGGCGGACTACGGCAAGGGGTCGCCGGAGGTGGAGTTTCTGGTCGAGATGGTCGTCCGCATCTGGGAAATCAACCAGCAAGCGGTTCGTCAGGCGATGACCGACCACCTCACCGGCGTTTTCAACCGCCGCGGTCTTTTCGTCGCCTTGAAACCACTGATCTACCTGGCCAGGCGCAACCGGCATCCGGTCGGGGTGATGATGGCCGACATCGACAACTTCAAGGCGGTCAACGACACCTTCGGCCACCAGGTCGGTGACCGGGTGCTCGCCGCGGTGGCGAAACGGCTGCGCGGGCGGCTGCGTGCTTCGGATATCCTCGGCCGCTACGGGGGTGAAGAATTCCTGTTGCTGTTGACCCCGGTCGACCCCGAGCACCTGGCGCGGATCGGTGAGGAGATCCGCCGCGATGTCGCGGAAATCGCCGACGGCCAACCGCCTGTCACCCTCAGCATCGGGGCGGCCCACTCGCTGCTCGGGGAGAACGTCGAACAAGAGCTCGAGCGCCTGATCGGCGACGCCGACGAAGCCCTTTACGAAGCGAAGCGGGCGGGCAAGAACCGGGTGGTGCTGCGCCGCTAGCTCCATTTCTCCGGGAACTGCTTCGTCCGGCACGTTTCGCGCTCAAGCAGAGACGGCGAGGAAAGAGTAATGGAGCCAAACACCCTGGAGCTTTTTCAACGCTTCGGTCTGGCGATCTTGTTGGGCGCCCTGATGGGGCTGGAGCGGGAACGCTCGGGGGCGCGCATCGCCGGAATGCGCACCTTTCCGCTGATCGCTCTGCTCGGCGCGGTCTGCGGATTTCTCGCCGAGCTGTCGGGCAGCTTCTGGACCGTCGCCGCCGGTTTTCTCGGCGTGGTGGCACTGACGGTGACCGGTAATGTGCTGCAGGCCCGCCGGCGCCCCGACCCCGGCATCACCACCGAGATCGCCATCCTCATCGCCTTCGGCGTCGGCGCCCTCGTCCATTTCCGCCAGGCCTTCCTGGCGGTTGCCATCGCTCTGGCCTCCACCGCCATCCTCTATTTCAAACCCCACCTGCACGCTTTCTCGCGCAAGGTCGAACAGCGCGACATCTACGCCGTTTTCCAGTTCGGCCTGCTCACCTTCATCATTCTCCCGGTCCTTCCCGACCGCGACTTCGGCCCTTTCGATGCCTTGAATCCAAGGCACATCTGGCTGATGGTGGTCCTCATCTCAGGTATCAGCCTGACCGGCTATGTCGTCCTCAAGGGAGTGGGGAAAAAGTGGGGAGGGCCCGTCCTCGGCCTGCTCGGCGGGATGGTTTCGAGCACCGCCACCACCCTCGCTTTCGGCCGCCACGCCCGGAAGAACCCGGACTTCTCGCGGACGGCGGCGGTGGTGGTGATTCTCGCTTCGACGGTAGTGATGGTGCGGGTGACGGTGGAGGTGGCGGTGGTTCACCCGCCACTGCTGCGTCAATTGGGGATGCCTGCTCTCGGCATGCTGCTGGCCGGGCTGGCCGCGGCGACGGTAGTCTGGAGTCGCACGCGGCGCGAGGAGGCGCAGGTGCCGGAGACCCGGAATCCGGCGGAACTGAAGGTGGCGATCACCTTCGGTCTGCTTTACGGGTTGGTGCTGCTGGCCGTGTCGGCAGGTAAACACTACTTCGGCAGCGAGGGTGTTTTCGTGGTCAGTCTGATTTCGGGGCTGACCGACGTCGACGCCATCACCCTTTCCAGCGCCCGTCTGGCCTCAACCGGTGTGCTGGAACCGCAGCAGGCGAGCCATGCCGTCATTCTGGCGATCCTCGCCAACCTCGCCTTCAAACTCGCCGCCGTCCGCATCATCGGCACGGCGCCCCTCGCCCGCTGGACCGCCCTCGGCTTCGCCGCCATCGCCGCCGTCGGCATCGCCTCCCTGCTTTTCTAGGGTGCCGGGATATTCGACTTTGGACCAGGGACCTTGGACCCGGGTCCCGCATCTACCCCATGCTTCCCAGGCTGGCCAGCGAGACCAGTTGGGAAAGCCGGACGCCGGCGGCCGAGCCCCGCACCATCAGTTCACAACGTCCCTGCCGATTGAAGCCGGCCGCCCGCAGCAGCGACTGAAGCGGGGAGGATTCGATCACATCCGTCACCAGTTCTGTTCGCTCCGCCGCCGCCCCGAGGACGGCCAGCAGCAGGCGACGGTTATCCCGCGGGCAGAGGTCCGGCGAGATCCACGGCCCGAGCACCTGCATGCCCTCGCCCCCCTGCAGCAGGGCCACCGTCTTGCCACAGGCGAAGACCTCTCCCGTCCGGGCCAGTGGGGACAGCAGACGGTCGCGTGACTCCCCCCAGGCTTGGGCGTCACCGGCGAGAAGCCTCGCCATTTCCGTCCTCCCTCCTTCGGCCAGGCTCCTGCCTTCCGCCTTGAGCGTCCAGCGCACCACGCCGTCGATGACGGCGAACCCCTTCTTCTCGTAGAGGGGACGTCCCAGTTCTGAGGCGGTCAGCCAGATACTCTCGACCCCCTGCCGCTCCAGCATGTCCACCGCATGGTCGAAGAGCAGGGCGCCGTAGCCGCGCCCGCGGCAGTCGGGAGGGACGAGCAGGTTGCCGATCCAGCCGCTGCGCCGATGCGCCACCGCCGTAACGAAGCCGAGCACCTCTTCGCCGCGGCGCAGGACGAAGGCGCTTCCCGCCAAGTGCCCGCGGTAGAGGGCCAGCTCGTTTTTCGGTACCCGCCAACCTTCTACCCGTGCCAGGGCGAGAAAGACCTGCCAGTCCGTATCGGTCGGAGAGATGATTTCCATAAAGTCCAGTCCCGTGTCTCGGGTCCAAAGTCCCTGGTCCAAAGTCGAAAAGCCTGGCCCCCAGACTCGGGATCCGGGACCTTGGACTCGGGACCGCCTTTAGGCGACTTTCCGCTGCGAGCGGCAGAGGGTCAGCAGTTCCTGGTCGGTGAGCGATCGCTTGTTGCGCTGGGAGATGCTGCGCACCCGCTCCAGCAGGTCGTTCGCCTCGAGGCGGTCGAGTTCGATGCCGAGCTGTCCCAGGCGGTGGAGCAGGCCGTGACTACCCGAGTGCTTGCCGAGCACGAGGTGCCGCGCAAGGCCGACTTCGGCCGGATCGAAGCCCTCGTAGTTGCCCGGGTTCTTCAGCACGCCGTCGGCGTGCAGGCCCGATTCGTGCGAGAAGACCTTCTCCCCCACCACCGCCTTCCACTCGGGGACCGGTCGGCAGCTCGCCTGGCCGACGAAGCGGGACAGCTCGACGAAGCGGTGGGTGTCCACCCCCGGATCGACGCCGCAGGCGTGCTTGAGGGCCATCACCACCTCTTCGAGGGCAGCGTTGCCGGCCCGCTCTCCCAGACCGTTAACCGTGGTGTTGACGAAGGTAGCCCCGGCGCGCAGCCCGGCGATGGCGTTGGCGGTCGCCATCCCCAGGTCGTTGTGGGTGTGCACCTCGATGTCGAGGGCGGGGACGCGCTGCCGCAGGGTGCGGATATTCTCGTACATGCTGAAGGGGTCGAGGATGCCGAGGGTGTCGCAGTAGCGGAAACGGTCGGCGCCCATCCCTCTGGCGATAGTCATCAGTTCGGACAGGAAGTCGAGGTCGGCGCGGCTCGAATCCTCGCCGCCGACCGAGACGTAGAGGCCCCTCTCCTTGGCGAAGCCGAGAGCGACCTTCAGCTGTTCCCGCACCCAGTCGCGGCTCTTGCGCAGTTTGTGGGCGATGTGCAGGTCGGAGACCGAAAGGGAGATGTCGACCGCCGTCACGCCGCTGTCGATGGAAGCCTGGATGTCGCTGGTGACGGCCCGGTTCCAGGTGATCAGGCGTGCCGAGAGGCCCATCTCGACCAGCGCCCGCACGCTCGCCTGCTCCTCGGCGCCCATCGCCGGGATGCCGCATTCGAGCTCCTGCACGCCGATCTGGTCGAGCATGCGGGCGATGCGCTTCTTCTCTTCAAGAGAAAAAACGACGCCGGCGGTCTGCTCGCCGTCGCGCAGAGTGGTGTCGTCGATGATGATTTTTCTGTCCTTCATGCTGTCCATGGTCGCCTCCGTGCCGCTGCCACGAAAAAGCCCCGCGACCTTATTGGGGTCGCGGGGCTGCTCTGCCCGTCTGCCGGCGGCGTTGCCGGTGGAATGATTCTGTCAATTCCTTATACAGCACAGTGCGTGCCAAGAGGGAAACCGCCTTGAATGCGGGAGATTCGAATGGCGGTTCAGCAGGAGTGCCGAAAAATCGGGCAAGGGTGACTGCAAATATCCAGAAAATTCTCCAGCAGCCGTCGCGCTATCGCTGCGTGTGCCGCCTCGTGGGCGGCGAATTCGGCGGCGTAGCACCCTTCGGGATCAACTTTCGCGCTCCAGGCGGTGACAATGTCGCGGTCGACTTCGGGATGGAACTGCACCCCCCAGACATTGCGCCAGCGAAACGCCTGGCCATGGCAGCCGGCCGAGGCGGCCAGGTGCAAGGCCCCGGGCGGCACGATGAAGCTGTCGTTATGCCATTCGAAGGCGGTGAAGGTTGCCGGCAAGCCAGTGAAAAGGGGGTCTGTCTGCCCATCGGCGGTCAAGTGGATTGAGTGCAGTCCCTTCTCGCCGCGGTGTCGGCTGCGCACCTCGCCGCCGAGCACATGGGCCAGCAGTTGACCGCCCAGGCAGATGCCGAGAAGCGGCGTGCCGGCTTCGGCGGCATCGCCCAGGAAACGTTTCAAGGGAACGAGAAAAGGATAATCGGCTTCGTCGTGCACCCCCATGTAGCCGCCGAGGACGACAACAGCCGACGTTTCGGTCAGCGCCGGCAGCGGCTGACCGGCGTGGAGGTGCAGGGTACGGTGGGGGATGTCCTTTTCCCGCAGGTATCTGCCGTAAATACCGGCAGGGACCCGCGGGTCGTTCTGGAGAATTTGGATCATGGCTTATTTCCCCTTCGCCAGATCAACTAATACAGTCGCCGAAACGCCGACGCCTTGATCACCGCGTAGACCTCGGCGCCGGCCCTCACGCCCAACTCCTCGGCGGCCTGCCGGACCACGGTGGCGACCAGCCGCTCGCCGCCGCAGT
>DATBML010000144.1:0-5365 GCA_036554885.1 Desulfuromonadales bacterium | reverse complement strand
CTCTATGGTGACCAGCGCCTTGGCCAGCAGCATCAGGTCGGAGGGAAACTTGATACGGTAACGGGTGAGGATTTCCACAAATTCAGACAGGAGTCTGCCGACCTTGATCTCCTGCAGGGGAACTTCGTAATAGTCGTCAATGAATTCGTTCAGATCCCGCCTGAGATGCCGGATATTGGCTTCGTCCATCAGCTCGCCGGAATAGAGGAGTTGGCTGATGACGCTGTCGGCGTCGCGCTGGAGGACGGCGACCAGCAGATCGACCAGTTGGAACTTGAGATTTTCGCCAAGCCGACCGACCATCCCGTAATCAAGCATGCAGATGGTGTTTCCCGGCAGGATGAAGAGGTTCCCCGGGTGCGGGTCGCCGTGAAAAAAACCATGCACCAGGACCTGTTTGAGAAAGGCATCCGCCCCGTTGTGGGCAATGGCTTTGAGGTCGTATCCCGCTTCGGTCAACTGGGCGAATTCGGAAATCTTGATTCCGTCTACGAACTCCATGGTCAGTACCGTTTCTCCGGTCTGTTCCCAGTAGACCTTGGGAACGTGGACCGCCGGATCCGCGGCGAAATTGGCAGCAAACCTATCGATGGTATGTCCTTCCCGCGCAAAGTCCATTTCCCGCTGGATGGTGCGCCGGAATTCTTTGACGATACCGCCGGGATCGTAAATTTCGCTGGCCGGAATGTGCCGTTCGATCAGATAGGCCAGACCCGAGAGAATGTCGAGGTCGGTGTTAACCACCTTGTCGATTCCCGGCCGACGGACTTTGACCACGACCGCCTCGCCGCTCATCAACTGGCCGCGATGCACCTGGGCGACGGAAGCGGCGGCAATGGGGACGGGCGAAAGTTCGGCGAAAAGCTCGTCGGCGGAATGGCCCAGCTCGCGCTGGATCTGGGCCTTGACCTCCTCGAAAGGGAAGGACGGGACCATATCCTGGAGCTTGCGGAATTCCTCGATGTATTCCTTGGGGATGACGTCGGGACGGGTAGATAGAAGCTGACCCAGTTTTACGAAAGTGGGGCCGAGTTCCTCCATGGCCAATCGCATCCGCACCGGCTGGGAAAGACGCTCGATTTCCCGGGGGGAGCCGCCAAGGGTGACCAGTCGCCGGCCCAACTCCAGGTAGTAATTGATGTTGAGCTGTTCTACTACGTGGCCGAAGCCGTACTTGATCAGGATGCCGAGAATGCTGCGATAGCGCCGGATGGAGCGGATGTTTCGATTGATGCTTGAAAAAGTCAGCATGGAAATGCGCCGGGTCCGGTCAGGGTTGTTTTTCGGACTCCTTGAGCTGCTTCTCCAGTTGATGCACCTTTTTGCGTAGTTTCTCGAATTCTTCGGCCGTCACCAGACCGAGACGCTCACTGGCTTTGCGAACTTCTTCGCGGGCCAGTTCCTCGAGGCGGTTCTGGTTTTCCTTTGCCGTCTCCTGTAGCTTGGCGAGCAGCTCGCGGCCCTTGTCCTCGCTGAGATTGAACTGTTTCTGCAACTCGTCAATCAGCTCTTCGGCCTTTTTCTGGGTGAGCGACAAGGCTCCGATGCCGGCCAGCAGCGTTTTTTCGATCATCTCGATCATGGTGTCCTCCTGCAAACAGAGTCATTATAACTATTTGAATCATAATAGCACAGGCAGCAGGGGTTTCAATGACCCCCGGTCAAAGTCCGGAGACGGTCGACGACTCTGGCAGCAGCCGTTTCGCCGGCCAGAATCGCTTCCGCGGCCCGGTGGAAGTCGAGCAGGGCAATATTTTTGAGGTCGGGACGAATCAGAAGATCGATGTCGTCGCGCTCCAGCCGCAGCTGATTGATTTGGTTTTCCATTATGACCACGCTTTGGGCGCAGACGCGAAAGAGGCTGGGCGGTTTGCGCAGGGAGTTGTCTTTTCCGGCTTTCTTGCCGTTGCCGTTACGGCGCAGGATATCCATCAGGACGCTTTCGACCCGGGCGGCATTGAAAAGTTCGAAGCGATGCCCGCTGCTCCTCTCGTTTACTGCCTTGTCCGGGGGAAGATAGGTCTCGGCGGATGCTTTGCATACCTCGGGAATGGCGCAAACCCCGATGACGATATCCGCCCCAAGTTCACGTACGACATCAGCCGGAACCGGGTTGCACAGCCCGCCGTCCACCAGGAACCGGTCGCCGAAGCGCACCGGGGTAAAGATGCCGGGAAAGGCAATGGCCGCCTGCAGGGCCTGCAGCAGACTGCCTTTTTTGATGATGAGCATCTCCCCCGTTTCGACATCGGTAGCGACCACCGCCAGAGGGATTTGCAACTCCTCGAAAGTGTGGACCGGCAGCAGTTCGGCCATGAAGCGGGTCACCTTCCTGCCATCGATGAGACCCGAGGTCGGGAGTGTCGGATCGAGCAGTCTGGCCAGTTGCCGCCAGTCGACGTTGCGTGCGACTTCTTCCATCTGGCCGACCGGAACGCCGGCCGCATAGAGTGCGCCAATCAAGGCACCGACGGAGGTCCCGGCGATGGCGTCAATGCAGGTGCCGGTTGTCTCGATAACCTTGAGCACGCCGATGTGGGCCATCCCGCGGGCCGCCCCACTGCCGAGAGCGAGGCCAATTTTACACTGCTTTTCGGTCATGGATAACCGTTGCCAGGAGGAATGTCGAGGATGCTTGGACTGTCGGAAACGCGCAGCCCGGTCGCTCTCGCCAGGATAGTGGCCTGCCGTCCTCAACAAAAGCGAGGAAGCCTCTGCATTCAGCGGCGGAACAGCCAGAACAGGAAAGACAGGATCAGTGAAAGCAGAACCGAGGTTCCCAGCGGGAAGTAGAACGAGAAATTGTCCCGCTCGATCCGGATGTCGCCAGGCAGCTTCCCGAGCCAGGAGAATTTGCCGCCAAGTGTCAGATAAAGGCCGATGAGAAGCAGGAACAAGCCGATGGCGATGAGTGCCTTGCCGGGATGCATGGCCGTCAATTGCTGCTTTTCGGATGGTAACGGTCTTTTTCCGAATAGATGCAGCCGCAGTACTGCTGGCGGTATAGACCCATGGACCGGGAGGCGTCGATTCCCTCCTTCCAGCCCGTGCGGAAGTCCTGGTAGAGAAAATCTATGCTGTAGCGGCGGGCTAGCGCCTGACCGAAGTCGCGGATGGTGTCGTGCTGCTGGAACCGGGAATAGAGCAGGCTGGTCGAGAAGGCTTCGTAGCCATTGTTTGCGGCAAACCTGGCGGTTTCCTCGAGGCGCGAATGATAGCAGTACCCGCAGCGGCTCTCTGGTGCCGGCGCCGTTTGGGCAAGGAATTCCTCCAGGAGGTAGTCGTCCCGATATATCATCGTCAGCTCCGTGCGTTCGGCATAATTGCGAACTGTATCGAGCCGACGCTCGAACTCCTGATAGGGGTGGATGTTGGGATTGAAGAAGTAGCCGGTAACCTGATGGTTCTGTTCCCGCAGAACTTTGACCGGATAGATGGCGCAGTTGGCGCAGCAGACATGCAGCAGGATATTCATTGTCGTCTCAAGGGCGGGCCGGGGTCGATGGTCGGCTGGAACGGAATTTCAAGTATAACGATTTTCAACGTAGGATCAAGGTGTTTCTAGTGTTCAACCAGACGCCAGGGTGGCAGGGGCAATGACTGCCATATACGTTCGGCCAAGGCGTCGGCGGAGCGCGGCTCGGCAATTTGCAGATGGCACTGTCGAATCAGCTCACGGTGCAAAGCGCGCAGATCACTCAAATAGCGGGCAAGGATGGCGGCGGCCAACTGCTGTTCGGCGGGCAGCGCCACGGCGCATCGGTTGCCGTACGAGGCGAGGAGGAGGACTCTGGCGGATTCGTTTCCATCAACCTCAAAGGATTTGCCTTGCTGGTCAACCAGTCGAACTCGGCCGAAAAAATCGTCGCAGACCTGCAACGGGCCGGTAAATTGAAACTCGTTGAGGGCCGGTCGATACTGGTCATAAAGATACTGCTCGGGGAAGCGCGGCAGGCCGTCGATGAAGACACTGGTGGTGATACTCTCCACCAGACCTTCGCTGATCTGACCTTTGCCGGTCTCGGCGGCCGCAGATCGGGAGCGGTTTTTTCGGGTGGAGCGCTCTGGAAGGGTAATATCCGCCCCCAGCAGACGCAGCAGTTCCGTTTCGAACACCGCCAGGGTGAGCTTTTCCGTTTCCTCCTCGGGCAGCCTCTGCAACTCGTTCAGAATGCCGCCTTCGGGAATAGGCAGGCCACAGCGGAGGATATCGGCGCGCAGGGACTGAACTGGCGGCAAGGGTTGGTCGTTGCTGACCAGCGCCCAGAGCAAAGAGCCGAGGCGCGAGCGTGTAAAGAGGAAAATCGCCCGTTCGGTTTTACCTGGCCAGGAGGGTTCCTCCGGGACTCTCAGGATTTCCTGTTCCAGCATGTTGAAAATGTCTGAGGGGAGTTCGAGAGCCAGGCGGTAAAATGACCGGTGCCCGCTGCCGAGCCGTTGCCAGGAGACCTGCCGGGGGCCATCCGGCCCGGCCAACGTGCTGGTGGCTTCCGGGTCTTTCCCCCGGGTCAGGAGCAGGCGCAGCCCGCCGCCGGCATCCCGGGCGAGAAAATTCAGCACGCATTCTTCAGCGAGCAAGCGTTGAAGTCTTTCGCCATAGACGGCGGAAAGCCAGTCCGCAGGGATTCGGATGGCGAGCTCGGCCCCTTCTTCGACCAGACCCAATAGATGAACAAAGGTCCATGCCCAGACCGGTGTGTGGCGTGGCAGAGCAAAGCGCCGGGTCGGCCAGGACGTTCGCAGTCGGGCGGCCAGGAGCCGGCGCCCGGTTTCGTCCGGGAGGCTCTGGTCAGACAAGCTTCCTCTGATCGCTGACAGGGGGGTGGCGAGAGAGAGGTTGAAGGGATCGGTCGTCTGCAATCGTGCCGGTGGTGACGACTGCAGTTCTCGCTGCAGGGCGAACAGGGCCAGCAGCGCCGGGCTGGCCACTTCAATAATCTGCTCTGATTCCCGGGAAGGACGGTCCGGATTGAGCAGCAGCGTCAGGCCGGTTGTCGGCTCGGGGGGGAAGGGGAGAGAGGTGCCCCCCAGGCGCCCTGACGCGTGAGTCGCCAGGATTTCGACGATCCGGGCCGCGCGCTGCCAGTCCTTGCCGCACTGCAACTGGGTCAGACGGCGCAGCAAATGGTGGAAACGAACCGCACTTTCGGGTGGGAGGGCAACCTCTTCGTCAGCCGTTTGCAGAGCCCTGCATAGCGCCGTCGGCAAGGTGTCCAGAGCAAATTTCATAGCCCGTTCGAGACCTTCGGGCTGAATGGCGTTTGGCAATCGGTCGTGAAAAATCAACGCCAGCAGGCGCGCCAGGGTCAGCACCCCTTTGGCGAAGGCCAGGTCTCCGGCCTGCACCCTGGACTCCAGAATCCGT
>DATBML010000010.1:0-1516 GCA_036554885.1 Desulfuromonadales bacterium | reverse complement strand
CAGATTTCGAAGATCCGTTATCCCCGGCAAGACAAAAGATTTCAGCAGACTTTTTTGCGGCCCTTAATGGAAAATCCCCGGCAGCCGGTCGCTTCGCCGTGCCGTCTGTGTTCGGGATAGTTGCGGCAGTGTTCCGGCTTGACGTCGTTGATGCCGCAGAGATAGCCTCCGCCATCAGATAACTCGACGAGCCAGGGACATCTCTCGACATCGTCGCGCGTCTCCGGGTCGACCCATGCCGAGTGCAGCATGTTGCCGCGGCCGAGGTCCACGCTGTCGACCCAGGCGAGGATGTCGTCGCGTCCCTCGCGCTGCCAGAGAGCGAGGTCGGCGTCGCTGACGCAGCCGCGGTAGGCATCGACGAGATTCAGGCAGCAGTGGCCGCAGCGCACGCAGTCAAATCCCTTCCGGCGCATCCACATTCTCCTCGGCGGCTGCCTCCTCGCCATTTTCCTGTCCCGGTTCCTCGAGACTGATCCGGCCAAGCTTGCCGCCCCGCAATTCACGCAGAAAAAGTTCGGCGGCACGGTGCAGGTCGACCTCGCCGCCGCTGACCAGGCAGCCGCGCCGGCGCCCGATCTCTTCGAGCAGCAGGGAAGGCTCCTCCGGGAGAAGAGCAAGCTTGTACCGGCCAGCGAGGAGTTCGGGATAGCGGTGCAGCATGAAAGCGGCGGTAAACAGGGCCACCTGCACATAATCCATGGCGCTCTCGCCGATTGCGCCGCTGGCCGCCAACCGATAGGCGCCGTTCTGGTCGCTCATCACCGGCCAGAGCAGTCCCGGCGTGTCGGAAAGGCGGATGCCGTTGCGCAGGTCGATCTGTTGCGGGCAGGTGGTGATGGCCGGGCGGTCGCCGACCCGGGCCATGGCCTTGCCCGCCAGGGTGTTGATCAGGGTCGACTTGCCGACGTTGGGGATGCCGATGACCATGGCGCGCAGCGGTTTGCCCGGTTGCCCGCGGTGAGGCGCCAGGCGGCGGCAGAGTTGGGGGAGGTGCCCCACCTCCAGGCGCTTTCTGGCCTCGAGCGGCAGGGCGCGCACCCCGGCCTCTTTTTCGAAATGGCGGACCCATGCCTTGGTAACGACGGGGTCGGCCAGGTCGTTCTTGTTCAGTACCTTGATGCAGGGCTTGCCCCGGCGCAGCTCTTCAAGCAGCGGGTTGGCGCTGGAGACGGGCAGGCGGGCGTCGAGAACTTCGATGATCACGTCGAACCCCTGGATCGTCTCGGCAATCTGCCGACTCGCCTTGTTCATGTGGCCGGGAAACCATTCAATCTTCATCGGCGTTCTCGTCCCTCTGCGTTGCAGCCGCCGTTTGCGGCACCAAAAGCCATCCTAACACATCCGCCCCGGAAAAGGGGTATCCTCGACGATCGGCTTTTTTCCTCTTCCCATTGGACCGCGGACCGGGATTAATGGTATGGTGACCCTGGCGCAGTCGCTGCGCCGGCACCTACCCTTTGCTCCCAGGAACCGCTGCCATGCCGACCGACAACCGCCAGCCCTTTCAGTCCCT
>DATBML010000087.1:0-2323 GCA_036554885.1 Desulfuromonadales bacterium | reverse complement strand
TCCCGACAGTACATCATTCCCAGCACCCCGCGATTTGCCAGACACCGGGGACAAAGTTCGTCGGCGTCGGCGTAGAGTTCCCTGGCCATAAAGGCTCCGGCCTCCACCGCCGGATCGACGATCGGGGCAGCCGGATCGAATACACTGCCGCATACGGAGCAGCGTTTCATGCGTTTTTCTCCAGATGGTCACGGACCAGCTCCGCCAGCGCCCGAAGGAAGTCGGGGCGGTCGTTGAGCGACGGTGCCCGGTGGAAGAGGCGGATACCCTTCGCCTGGGCGTGTTCGTTGTATTCGATGTCGATCTCATGCAGCGTCTCGATGTGGTCGGAGACGAAGGAGATCGGCACCAGCAGCAGCGCTTCGCAGCCATCGGCGGCAAGCTGGTCGATCACCTCGACAGTGTCGGGCTCCATCCATTTGACCGGTCCGCTGCGGCTCTGAAAGGCGAGGTGCCAGGGCCGCTCTCCCAGCCGATGCATCACTCCCTTGACCGTTGCCAGAACATGCTCCAGATAGGGGTCGCCGCGGTCGATGAACTTCTGCGGCAGGGCATGGGCTGAAAAGAGTATCTGTACCTGGTCCTGGACCAACTCATGGAAGAGTCCCAGTCCTTCGCGCACCCGGCCGGCCAGCGCATCGAGGTAGCCTGGCCAGTCGTACCACTGCTCGATGACCGAATATTTGAGGTCGGGGCAGACACGGGCGGCTGCGCGGCGAAAGTCGTTGATGCTGCTGCCGGTGGTCGCCCCGGTGTAGTGGGGATACATGGAGAGGACGACGGCGCGCTCGATCCCTTCCGCCGCCAGCCGGCGCAGAGTCTCTTCGGCCGTCGGGTGCCAGTAGCGCATGGCCACGGCGGGGAGGAAGGACGGTCCGAGTTCGCCGGCGATTCCCTCGGCCTGGCGGGTCGTCCATTGCAACAGGGGAGACTTGCCGCCGATGAGGCGATAGTTCAGCCGCACCTGCTTGCTGCGGAGGTGGGAAATCAGCCGGGCGAAAGGTTTCTGCAGGACGCTGCCCAGCGGCAGCTGGATCAGCTCACGGTCGGAAAAGAGGTTGTACAGGAAGGGCTCGACGGCCTCGGGGGAATCAGGACCGCCCATATTGAGCAGGATGAGGGCGGTCGGATTGTCAGTGTCCATAAATTCGCAGCGAGGGAGGGTGATCATGTAGGGGCGCAGCATGCTGCGCCCCTACCGTAAAATGGCTATTTCCGGCTCAGCCGGTGCACACACTCGACCATGAACTTGGCGTGTTCCGGATCGACGTTGGGCAGGATGCCATGACCGAGGTTGAAGATGTGCCCGGGGCGCCCGGCGTTTTCGTCGAGGATGCGCTTCACCTCGCGCTCGATGTGCGCCTTGGGGGCGTAGAGGACCGTCGGGTCGAGATTCCCCTGCACGGCGATCTCGGGACCGAGAATCTCGCGAGCCTTGCCGAGGCCGATGTGCCAGTCGAGGCCGACGACGTCGCTGCCCGCCTTCTTGACGCTGTCGAGCATGGTGCCGGAGCCCTTGACGAAGTGGATGACGGGAATTCCCTTGCGGTCGAGGCCGTCAATCAACTTTTTCGTGTAGGGGAGGATGTAGGTTTCGTAGTCGAGCGGCGAGACAATGCCGCCCCAGGTGTCGAAGATCTGGATCGCCTGGGCCCCGGCCGCGATCTGGGCGTTGAGGTACTGGCGGTCCATCTCGGTGATTTTTTCCATCAGCGAAGCATAAAGTTCGGGGGCACCGTACATCATCCGCTTGATGTGGGCGAAATCCTTGCTCCCCTTCCCTTCGACCATGTAGCAGGCCAGCGTGAAGGGGGCGCCGCCGAAGCCGATCAGGGGAACGCGCCCCTCGAACTCGCGGCGCAGGATTTTGATCGTCTCCAGCACATAGGGGACGTCTTCCTCCATCACCGGGATGCGCAGGGCATCGACATCCGCCTGGGTGCGCACCGGATTTTCGAAGACCGGACCGGGAACGAAGTCGAGCTTGAGCCCCATCGGCTCCACCGGGGTGAGGATGTCGGAGAAGAGGATGGCGGCATCCGCACCGAGGTAGTCGATCGGCTGGATCGTCACCTCGGCGGCCAGTTCGGGAGTCTTGCAGAGTTCGAGAAAGGTGCACTTGCGGCGTACTTCCATGTACTGCGGCAGGTAGCGGCCGGCCTGACGCATCAGCCATACCGGGGTCACATCGACGGGCTGGCCCCAGCAGGCCTTGATGAAATTGTATTCGGTGGGCATGAAAAAAGTACCTCCTGTGGAATTGATTCGAATTGTAGGGGCGCAATTCGTTGCGCCCAGGGCGTGATGAATCACGCCCCTACAT
>DATBML010000070.1:0-3577 GCA_036554885.1 Desulfuromonadales bacterium | reverse complement strand
CACATCCCTGAAGCACTGCACCTGCACCTACACGGCCTGCGACAAGCGCGGCAACTGCTGCAAGTGCGTCCAGTACCACCAGCACAAAGGGGAGATTCCCGGTTGCTTCTTTACCCCCGAGGGGGAGCGCAGCTATGACCGCTCCCTGGCCAACTTCATCAAGGATCGGAGCCGCTGATCATCACTGCCGAAACGGAATTCATTCCCATGACGCGCCAGGAAATGCAGGCGCGTGGGTGGGAGGAACTCGATATCCTCTTTGTTTCAGGGGATGCATGTATTGACCACCCAGCATTCGGGGTTCCTTTGCTGGCAAGGTTGCTTGAGGCTGAAGGCTACCGTGTCGGCATCCTCGCCCAGCCCGACTGGCGCGATTCTGAAGCCTTGCGGGCGCTGGGCCGTCCCCGCCTCTTTGCCGCCATCTCGGCCGGGGCTATGGACTCCATGGTCAACCATTACACGGCGGCCAAAAAAATCCGCAACAACGATGCCTACACCCCCGGCGGACGGGCCGGGGCGCGGCCCAACAGAGCGCTCATCGCCTATACCGCCGCCATCAAGGGAGCCTTCAAGGGAGTGCCGGTGGTGATCGGCGGCATCGAAGCGAGCCTTCGCCGCCTGGCGCACTACGACTACTGGGACAACGCAGTGCGCCGCTCCGTCCTGCTCGACAGCAAAGCCGACCTGCTGGTTTTCGGCATGGGGGAGACGCCGTTGCGGGAGATCGCCCGGCGTGCCGCCAAGGGAGAATCTCTGGCGGCGATGCGCGACATCCGCAGTACCGCCTATGTGGCCGGGGCGGAACCGGGCGAAGGGATATTCCTGCCTTCTTTCGAAGAGGTGGGGGCCAAACCCGACGCCTATAACGAAGCCTTTCGCCTCGCGGCAGCCGAGGCCAACGCTTTTTCCGCCCGTCCGCCCTGTCAGCGGCACGGTGATCGCTGGGTCGTTGTCAATCCTCCAGCCCTACCGCTTCCCGAAGCCGAACTCGACCGCATTTACGCGCTCCCGTTCACCAAACTCCCCCATCCATCCTATACCGATGCGATACCCGCCTACGAGCAGATCCGTTTTTCCATTACCACCCATCGCGGCTGCTTCGGGGGCTGTGCTTTCTGTGCCATCAGCCAGCATCAGGGCAAGTTCATCCAGTCCCGCTCCGAAGCTTCGGTACTCGCCGAGGCGGAGCGGCTGACGCGACATCCGCACTTTCGCGGCACCGTCACCGACGTCGGCGGCCCGACTGCCAACATGTACGGGCTATCCTGCGGCGACGCTGCCGCCCGCAGCGGCTGCCGGCGCACTGGATGTCTCTACCCGCGGCCGTGCCGGCATCTCGTTTCCGATGACAGCCGGGCGGTGCGGTTGCTGCGCAAGCTGCGTAATCACCGCGGAATTCGTCATGCCTATGTCGCTTCGGGAGTTCGCTACGACCTGCTTGAACATCAGCAGGAGTATTTCGAGGTACTGCTTACGCAGCATGTAGGGGGGCTGCTCAAGGTCGCCCCCGAGTCGGTGTGCGAAGGGGTTACGCAAGTCATGAGGAAGCCGGGACCGCAGCTTTTTGAAGCCTTTTTGCGTCGTTTCCGTGACGAGAGCTGTCGACTCGGTCTGCGCCAGGGGATTGTCCCTTACTTCATCTCGGCCCATCCCGGCTGCACCGTCTCTGACATGGTCGACGTGGCGCTATTTCTCAAACGCCATCATCTCAGAGTGGAGCAGGTCCAGGAGTTCACCCCGACGCCGGGCACACTTTCCACCTGCATCTACTTCACTGGCCGTGACCCCTTTACCGGTGCGCGGATTCATGTCCCGCGCTCCGCCGAGGAAAAAAAGCTGCAGAAGGCCCTGCTGCTCTGGCATCTTCCCGAGAATCGCCGCGATCTGCTCAGGGCGCTTGCGGTCAGCGGGCGTGAAGAGGACGGACGTTTTCTGCTGGGTGGCGCAGGGCGGAGGTAAGGCATGGGAAAAGGGCCGGCAATGTTGCCGGCCCTTCCGATTTCTACTGCAATAACTGCGCGGGAAAAAGGGAGCAAGAACCGGGAATTCTGCTTTCGGTGCGGTTAACTCCTCTTCGTTTAGTCGGGTTTTGATCAGCCCATGCTTCAGGCCTGGTGTGCATTGTTGCCGTCTTCCTCCTGAAACATGGCGAGAAACGCCATGGTGACTTCGGGGTCGAACTGGGTCCCTGCATTGTCTGCAATTTCCCTGATGGCGACGTCGTGCGAAAGCGCCTTGCGGTAGGGGCGGTCGGAGGTCATGGCGTCATAAGTGTCGGCGACGGCAAGAATTTTAGCTTCGAGTAGCAGTCCCTCACCGGCCAGCCCGTGGGGGTAGCCTGTGCCATCGAAACGCTCATGATGCTGTTCGATGATATCCCGGACATCTTTCAGGAAATTGATCGGCTCAAGAATGCGAACGCCGATTGTCGGATGCTGGCGCAGGATTTCGATATCACCGCTGGAGAGTTTGTCCTCTTTGTTGAGAAGACCGATGTCTATGCCGATCTTGCCGATGTCGTGGAGGATGGCTGCTTGCTCGAGACGCTTGAACTCATGTGCCGACAGGTTCATGTGGCGGGCGATCGCCAGGCTGTAGCGCGTAACCCGCTCCGAATGGCCTCGGGTATAGGCATCGCTGGCCTCGATAGCGGAAACCAGGGCTTGAACCGTATTGAGGTAAGTCGTTTGCTGCTCCTCATAGAGGCGGGCGTTCTTGATGGCAACACTGGCTTGTGCGGCTATTGTCGAGAGCAGTTCGAGGTCTTCGGCATCAAAGGCGGACTCATCCTGTTTGTTGGCGATGGTGATGGTGCCGATGACTTCGTCTTTAATGATGAGTGGGGCGCAGATGACCGACTCCCGGTCAAAGCCGAGTCTGCTGCCTTTGGAGAAGGTGCGCGCTTCTTCGATGTTGGTGATGAGCAGTGGCTGGTGGTGTTCGACGACCCAGTGAGAAACGCCCCCGGCTCGCAACGGGATGCGCATGTTGGTGTCGATATGTTCCGGAATGCCGACGGCGCTCCCGATTTTCAACATCCAGGCCTCTCTGTCGAGCAGCAGGATGTAGCCGATCCGCGCCTTCAGGGTAATCAGGCTTTTTCGGATGAGCAGGTCGAAGAGGTTATCCGGGTTCATGGTCGAGTTGATCGCAAGACCCAGCCGGTAGAGGACCGACAGTCTGGAGACGGCTCGCTCGAGAATCGTATTCTTGTTTTCCAGGTCGCTGGCGAGGTCGGCGACTTTGTAGTTGGCCTCCTCGATCTCTTCGATCCGCTCCTCCAAGGTGATGTTGAGATACTCAATCTCCTTGAGGCGCTCTTCCAGGGTAATATTCATATTTCGGATTTTATCGTGGTGGGCCAGCTTTTCCTGGGTGACAGCGATTTCCCGTTCATGTCGGATCGTGGCTTCGATCTGGTTTTTCAGCCGCTCGATCATCAGGTTGAACTTGCCGGATAGCAGCGATATCTCGTCGGAGCTGCAAATTTCGGTGAGGGCCAGTTCGAACTCTCCCTTTTCCACGCGGTCCATGGCCATCACCATTTTGCGGATTGGGGCATCCACGTAAAAGAGGA
>DATBML010000066.1:0-4964 GCA_036554885.1 Desulfuromonadales bacterium | reverse complement strand
GCCTGAAAAAACTGTGACGAGTGACGAGTGACTTGTGATAGGTTTTTCTCGTCACTCGTCACTCGTCACTCATGGAGTCTCCCATGATCAAGATCGCCCCATCCATCCTCTCCGCCGATTTCTCCCGCCTGGGAGAAGAGGTTCTCGCCATCGAAAAGGGCGGCGCCGACTACGTTCACATCGATGTCATGGACGGCCATTTCGTCCCCAACATCACCATCGGCCCGCTGGTGGTCGAGGCGGTGCGCCGGGTGACGACCCTGCCGCTCGACGTCCACCTGATGATCGAGCATCCCGACCGCTACGTCCCCGACTTCGCCCGGGCCGGGGCCGACATCATCGTCGTCCACGCCGAGGCCTGCCCCCACCTGCATCGCTCGGTGCAGCTGATCAAGTCCCTGGGGAAGAGGGCCGGAGTCTCCCTCAATCCGGCGACCCCGCTCACCTGCCTCGACTACGTCCTCGACGACCTCGACCTGGTGCTGCTGATGACGGTCAACCCCGGCTTCGGCGGCCAAAGCTTCATCCCCGCCTGCCTCCCCAAGATCGAGGCGCTGCGGCGCGAGATCGACCGCCGTGGCCTGGCGGTTGAACTGGAGGTCGACGGCGGAGTGAAGACCGACAACATCGGCCTGATCGCCGGCGCCGGCGCGGAAGTCTTCGTGGCCGGCAGCGCCGTCTTTGGCACCCCCGACTACGCCGCCACCATCGCCGCCCTGCGGGAGAACGGCCGGGCGCTGTCCGCCTGATGTTCGATCCCGCAAGGATCACAGGGGCGCTGGCCGGATACCCGCTCCGCTCCATCGACCCGCAAGGGCTGCGGCCGGCCGCCGTTCTGCTCCCCCTCTACGTTCGCGAGGGGGAGGATACCGTCCTGTTCACCCGCCGCACCGAACACCTCAATCACCACCGGGGCGAGATCTCCTTCCCCGGTGGCCGCCGGCAGCCGGACGACGTCGACCTGCAGGCAACGGCGCTGCGCGAAACCGAGGAGGAGATGGGGATCCGGCCGGCCGACGTGACCGTCCTGGGCCGGCTCGACGATTTCGTCTCGGTACACGGCTACCACGTCGTTCCCTTTGTCGGCACCTTCCCATGGCCCTACTCTTTCCGGGTCGATGCCCGCGAGATCGCCGAGGTGATCGAGGTGCCGCTGGCGACCCTGCGCGATCCGGCCATCTGGCGACAGGAGGACTGGCGCCACCAGGGGCGCATGCACCCCGTTCACTTCTACACGGTGGGCGAGCACGAGATCTGGGGGCTGACCGCCGCGATTCTGCGCCAGTTTCTCCGGCGGGTCTTCGGTGGGGAAGGCTAAGGGGTTCCGGATACTTGCAAGAGCCCGGTTTGTGAGTAGAATGAATGCCAACTATCTGGCCGGAAGGGATTTTTCGCCATGGCTCTTTTCCGCAATCTGGGCCTGTTCACCAAGATCACCGTCGTCGTCACCGCGATTCTCCTGGCCTTTTTCGCCCTGGCCACCTTCATCGATTATCGGCTGCACAGGGGCTTCATCATCGCCGAGTCGGCGGAAAAGGCACGCATCATCGCCTCCGAGGCGATTCGCGCCCGCGAGTATATCTCCGACCAGCTGCTGATCGGCCAGGTCGACCTTTCCGTCGAGCGCTACGGCCTGATCCCCGTGGTCGCCTCGACACGCATCGGCGAACTGGTGGCCCGCGACCTCGACTACCGCATCCGCCAGGTCTCCAACCGCTACCGCAACCCGAAAAACGCCCCCGACGCCTTCGAATCCGCAACCCTGCAGAAGTTTTACGACAGCCCCTACCAGAAGGAGTTTTTCGCTATCACGACTCTCCAGGGGGAGCCTGTTTTCCGTTATATGCAGCCGTTCCGGGCCGAACAGAGCTGCCTGGAATGCCATGGCGACCCAAAGACGGCCCCCGACTTCATCAAGCAGCTTTTTCCCGAGGAGAAGGACCAGGCCTACAACTACAAGATCGGTGAAATCATCGGCGCCGCTTCGGTGACCATCCCCATGGAAAAACTCTATCGGCAGATCTACGCCAACGTTCGCAATGACCTCCTCTATACCGGCGGGATGATCCTGGTGTTGATCACCGGCCTGGGACTGCTGATCCGGATCACCGTGACCAACCCCCTGACCCGCCTCGGCGAGGGAATCCGCGAGATCATTCTCACCGGGCGTTTCGAGTCGAAGATTCCGCGCCGCGGCCGCGACGAAATCGGCGCCCTGATCGACGGCTTCAACGAAATGATGGACAATCTGCAGGAGAAGAGCCAGCATCTGGAGGAGTCGGAAAAGCGGTTCCGTCTGCTCACCGAAACGGCCCGGGACGGCATCGTCTCCTTCCTCAGCAACGGCCAGATCATCCTCTTCAATCGCGAGGCCGAACGGATGTTCGGTTTCAGCAAGCGCGAGGCGCTCGGCATGACCATCGACCGGATTATTCATGAGGAGTGCCGGTCGTTGCACGAAGTCGGGGCTGAAGCCTATCTGCGGCAGCAGGGCGGCGAGTTGTTGCGTAAAACCCACCAGCTTCCGGGCCGTCGGCGCGACGGATCTCTTCTGCCGCTGGAACTCTCTTTGTCGGTGGCCGAATCGGACGGCCATCTCTTCTATACGGCTATTCTGCGGGAGCGGGCGCGCGAAGGATGATCAACGGACCATCGGCCGCCGACCACGGGCGGCGGTAGCGACAGCAAAGTGCCCCGGTTCTTCCCCGGCGTGGAGGAGAAGTGCCGGGGCCGCTTTATTTTCGCTTCGTTTTATGGCATAACGGGTGGCCAACAGTTGGCCCCTGAAGCTCAGCCCCGACCCGGGATTTTGCGAATCGAGACCCATGAACAGTAATTACCAGCCGCGAACGGCCCAGTTTCTCCAGCGCCTGGCCGATGAAGTCATTATCGGCGATGGCGCCATGGGAACCCTGCTCTACAGCCGGGGGATCCCCCTGGAGACGAACTTCGAATATCTGAACCTGATCCGGCCGGAGCTGGTGCGCCAGGTGCACGACGATTACGTGCGCGCCGGTGCCCAGCTTCTCGAAAGCAATACCTTCGGCGCCAGTTCGGTGCGACTGGCAGCGGTCGGCCTGGAGAAAAAGACGCGGGCAATCAATGTCGCCGGTGCGCGACTGGCCAGGACGGCGGCCGGACCGGAGCGCTTCGTCGCCGGTTCGGTCGGCCCGCTGACCCTGCCGCGCGGAGAATTGAAAGAGCTTTCCCCGGCGGAAAAGGAAGCAGTGCTGCGCGAGCAGATGGAAGCCCTGGCCGAAGGCGGGGTCGATCTCTTCCTGCTCGAAACTTTTGCCGGTCTGGCGGATCTGGAGCTGGCCGTGAAGGTGGCCGCCGGTATCGGACTGCCGGCGGTGGCGCAGATGGCCTACCTCGAGGAAGGCCGCACCCGCGATGGAGCGGCGGCCGAGGAAGTGGCCCGGCGGCTTTCCCTGGCGGGAGTCGCGGTGCTCGGGGCCAACTGCGGTTCGGGTCCCCGTGACCTGCTGAAGGTTCTCTCCCGGTTGGCGGCGGTCACCGATCTGCCCCTTTCGGCCTTCGCCAATTCCGGTTTTCCCCAGTACGTAGACGGCCGTTTCATCTATCTGGCCACCCCCGAGTATTTTGCCGGCATGGGACGGGAGATGGTACGTGCCGGGGCCGCCCTGGTAGGAGGCTGCTGCGGTACCACGCCGGAACATATCCGGGCGCTGGCCGAGGCGGTGGCCGGCCTGAAGCCGGGCCGGCCGCCGCGGCCGGTGGTCTCTGCGGCCGCACCGGCGGCGCCGGTCGCCGCCGCCGGGCCGCGGCGGACGTTCATCGCCGCCTGGGGCGAGCGGCCGGTCATCACGGTCGAGCTCGACCCGCCGCGGGGGCTCGACTGCAGCAAGGTGATCGCCGCGGCGCAGGCGCTGGCTGCGGCGAAGGTCGATGCCATCAGCCTGGCGGAGAACCCCCTGGCCCGCATCCGGCTGGGGAACCTGGCCCTGGCCCGGCGCATTCAGGAAGAGGCCGGCGTCGAAGTCATCGCCCACGTGACCTGTCGCGACCGCAACCTGATCGGCCTGCATTCCGAATTGATGGGGGCGCACCTGCTGGGTCTGCGCAACATTCTGGCAGTGACCGGTGATCCCGTTTCGGTGGGCGGAGAGGCGGGGGCGACCAGCGTCTTCGATCTCAACTCGGTGGGCCTGCTGGAGCTGCTGACGGCTCTGAACCAGGGCAGGACCCTGCTCGGCAGCGACCTGCAGGGCCACACCGATTTCCTGCTCGGCGCCGCCTTCAACCCCAACCTGCCGAGTATGCAGGGGCAGTTGCGGCGCCTGGAGAAGAAAGTGGCGGCGGGCGCCCGCTTCGTGCAGACGCAGCCGGTCTATGATCGGCGGGTGCTCGAGGAACTGCTCGTCCGCACCGCGCCGCTCGGCGTCCCGGTGCTGGTCGGCATACTGCCGCTGGTGAGCGAGCGCAATGCCGAGTTTCTGCATAACGAGGTGCCGGGGATCGTGCTTCCCGACGAAGTGCGGCAGCGGATGCGGGGGAAAAACGGGGCCGAAGGAGTGCGCGAGGGGATGACGGTGGCGCGGGAACTGGTGGAGGCCGGCCGTGGACGGGTAGGCGGCTGGTACCTGATGCCCCCTTTCGGCAAGGTGGAGCTGGCTCTGGAGCTTATCGGGACGATCCGCCGTTGAGACCCAGCAGCCGGTCGAGTTCACCCTTTTCATCCAGTTCGAAGAGGTCGTCACAGCCACCCAGCAGGATGTCGTCGACAAAAATCTCGGGGACGGTCGTCCGCCCCGAGCGTTCCTGCATCTCCCGTTCCCGAAGGGGATCGGTGGTGACGTCATTCTCGATGAATCGTACCCCCTTGATGCGCAGCAATTCCTTGGCTCGCTGGCAGAAGGGGCAGTAGCTTTTGGTGTAAATTTCGATTCGCTTCATCGGGCACTCCTTGACGGTGATCTGCATGGCAAGAGGTCATTTTAACC
>DATBML010000030.1:0-5965 GCA_036554885.1 Desulfuromonadales bacterium | reverse complement strand
TTCAACTACTTAAACGCATGGCACGGTAGTGGCAATAGTCATGAGTCAAAGGGGCCGACAGCGACCTTGAATCAAACCGGACCAGAAGGGTACTCGCAGGAGCAGACACCAGATCCGGAAGCCAGACGGACGGCGATAGTTGCGAAAAGAGTGGGGGGCATTGACCTGCCGCTCCAGCTCCGATCACGAACCAGGGAGGCGAAACCATGAAACGGATTACACTCATCATATCAATCCTCACTGTGATATTGACCCTCTCGGCATGCGGTGGTGGCGGTGGGGGTGGTGGCGGCGGTGAAGAAGCCAGCCCGGCAGCCGAGCAGAGCAGGTCCGCGCAGACGGCGGAACCGGCACCTGCCCCGGAAACACATGCGGACCGCGGCCCCTATGAAATCATTATCCTCGGCTCCCTCGATGGCGACAGCTATGCCGTGGGCCTCAACGACTCTTCCCAGGTGATCGGCAATTACACAGACCGAAACGGCAGGATCAATGCCTTTATCTGGGAAAAAGGGGTCACCAGAACCGTGGTGGCTGGGGGACAGGCCTCCCGGATCAACAACCTGGGGCAGGTGGTCGGCTGGATGGAACCGAACGGGCATCCCGAGGCCTATGTGTACGAAGGGGAGGGTCAGCTTTTCCGGTTGAACACGGTCGGGGGCTCGAGCCAGGCCCTGGCGATCAACGACAGCGGCCAGACAGCGGGCCGCATCACCAACGGCGGTGAGCACGCCTTTCTGGAGGAGAACGGCTCCCTGCGTTTCATCGCCGGGGAGCTTGACGGCTACGCCATCGCCATGAACAACGTCGGCCAGGTGCTGATCAAACGCCTCGATGCGGACGGTTTCCATACCCTGCTCTGGCAGAATGGCACCCTGATCGACCTCGGAACCCTCGGCGGCCGGTCTACCCAGGGGCGGGATATCAATGACGCCGGTCAGGTCGTCGGCTGGTCGCAGACGGTGGATGGTCAGCAGCATGCCTTCCTCTGGGAAGACGGTACGATGATCGACCTGGCTCCCCTGGCGGGAGAATTCAGTTCGGCAGTGGCGATCAACGAGCGGGGCCAGATTCTCCTGAAATCATCCGATGCCGCGGAAAACCGGAACCTTCTTTACGAGAACGGCCAGGTAACCGACCTGGGGAATTTCGGCGCCGGTTATGCTGTGGGCAACGATCTCAACAATCAGGGGGAAATCGTCGGCTGGATGAGCACCGCAAGTGGCGGCATGGAGGCATTCCTGGCCAGACCGACCGCCGACGGCGGCCGTTAGGAGCTGCAAGGGTTGACGAAGCCTCTGACTGCAACGGCGGATTCCAGCTCCGCCGTTGCACATTGTGGTCGACTCGGCTATAGTGCGCACGGTCACAGTGGCCCCCCATGGCCAGTTGCGCTTTTCACCTCACCGTGGTCATCGAATGCCTGACCTCCCGACGAAGCCATCCTCCCGTTCGGCTAACCCGAATATTCGCCCCGCGGCCTCCACTGCGATTCGCCTGATCGTCAATGCCGACGACCTGGGCAACGGGCAGGCCATGGACCGGGGCATCTTCAGCGCCTTTGAGAAAGGGATCGTCACCAGCGTCTCGCTGCTGGCCAACGGTCCGTCTTTTTCCGCAGCGGCACACGAAGCGCGCATGCAAAGGCTGCCGGTCGGCGTGCACCTGAACCTCGCCGAAGGTCGGTCGCTTACGGGGGAGATTCGCGGCCTGACCACCAGCGGCGAGTTCCCGGGCAAAGCGGAGACACGGCGGCGCCTGGCGACCGGAAGCGTGGATTTTCAGGCGCTGTGTTTGGAATTGATCGCCCAGATCAGCCGGATTTTCGACGCAGGGCTAAGGCCCGATCATATCGACACCCATCAGCACACTTTTCTGTTCCCGGAAGCTGCCAGGGCCGTTCTCCATGCGGCCCGCCACTTCGGCATCACCGCAGCGCGCCTGCCGTTGCCGGTCGAATCTGCGGCAGACACTCCCGAAGGTCCCCTTGGGGACGAATTGGCCCTCTACCGAGGTCTCGCACCGGCCGCCGCCCTGGCGCTGCGGACCAACGGTTTCGCCACCCCCGACGGTCTCTGGGGCATGGCCTGGCTCAACCGCCTCGACGAATCCGCCCTTGCTGCCATCCTGAACGCTCTGACGTCCGGGACATGGGAACTGATGGTTCATCCGGGCGGCTGCAACCCGGCAGACACTTTTGCCACCCGCGAACGAGTGACAGAAGTGGCGGCCCTGACTTCCCCGGATATCAGGGAACTGGTCGGACGGCGACGGATTCAACTGATCCACTTTGGAGAGCTCGCTTGCGCATCCTGATCGTCACCCCCAGGCAACCCCAGGAAACCGGCAACCAGGTTACCGCCCAGCGCCACCATGACTACCTGATGCAGCGGGGTCACGAGGTCCGCCTTACCGTCACCGACGAAGATTATCCGGCGCCGTTGCGCCACGCCCTGAGCGCATTCCGACCCGATCTGGTTCATCTGCTGCACGCTTACCGAAGCGGTCGGCCATGGCTCGCCTGCTGCCCGGAGCCGCGACTCCCGATTGTCGTCACCCTGACCGGAACCGATATCCATCAAGACATCTCGACACCCGGGGAAGGGGAAGTCATCCGCGAAATACTCCAGCGGGCAAAAGCGGTCATCAGCCAGAACCGGCTCACCGCCGACGCGCTGAGAAAACAGCCGGCGGAATGGGCCGGCCGGGTCCGCTACCTGCCGCCGGGAATTGTCCTGGGCGACGCTCCCTATCCCCTGCGCCAGCTGCACGGCGTTGCGCCGGACGCCCGGCTGTTCCTGCACCCGGCGGGGATCCGGCCGGTCAAGGGGAACCTCGAGCTGCTGCAGCTTTTCGACCGGGTGGCCACGGCACACCAGGGATGCCGGCTGGCTTTCTGCGGCCCGGTCCTCGATATTTCCTATGCCGAACGTTTCCTGGCGGAACTGGCGACGCGCCCGTGGGCGCTCTACCTTGATGTCGTACCGACCGCGGCGATGCCCGCCGCCCTGACCGAAGCGGACGTGGTTCTCAACCATTCGCTGAGCGAAGGGCTGCCGAATACGCTCATCGAGGCCGCGGCGCTCGGCAGACCGATCCTTGCCCGGGACATTCCCGGCAATGCCGCCGTGGTCGAGCCGGGCGTCAATGGCCTGCTGTACCGGACGGAGGACGAATTCGTCCGGCATGCCCTGACTCTGATTGATGACTCTGTGCGGCTCCGAGAGCTGTCCCGGCCGCAGCCTGAAAAGTTTGACCCCGACGCCGAAGCGGAGACGCTGGAAAGCATCTACCGGGAGGTCCTCGAAACACCGGGGGACAAAAGGCAAGGGAATGAATAAGGGAAAACAGGGGGATAGAGGATGCAGCAAGTCTGCTCTTCATCCTGTCACACGAAGAGGCGGCCCATGAAAGCCGCCTCTTCGTATTCGGGATGGTTCGAGTTTCAGAGTTTGTCGGATTCCGCGGCGAGGTAGGAAGCCACCCCTTCACGGGTCGGCGTCATTCCCTTCTCTCCCTTGTTCCAGCCGGCCGGGCAGACTTCGCCGTACTTCTCGGTGAACTGCAGGGCGTCGATCATGCGCAGCATCTCGTCGACGTTGCGCCCCAGCGGCAGGTCGTTGACCACCTGGTGCCGGACGATGCCGTTTTCGTCGATGAGGAAGGAGCCGCGGAAGGCGACGCCGGCCTGCTCGAACTCGACATCGTAGGCCTTGCAGACCTCATGCTTGACGTCCGCCACCAGCGGATAGGCCACCGCACCGATCCCACCCTCTTCGACCGGCGTATTGCGCCAGGCCACATGCGTGTATTGAGAATCGATGGAACAGCCGATCACCTGCACGGCGCGGTTTTCGAACTCCTCGATGCGCCGGCTGAAGGCAATCAGTTCCGTCGGACAGACGAAGGTGAAATCAAGGGGATAGAAAAACAGCACGATGTATTTTCCCTGGTAATCGGAGAGGCTGAAGCTGTTATTGATCGACCCGTCCGGCATCACCGCCGCAGCCTTGAAATCAGGGGCTTTCTTGCCTACCAGTACGCTCATTGCAAAACTCCTTTCGCTCGTTTAGTCGGTTGACCTGTGAAATTGCGCTCAGTTTACCCGGCAGGCGGGAGCTGTCAAGCCATTTATGACCTTTTTTGTCATTTATATGCGGAATTTTTTCGAGGCATTTCTGCCCCCGGCCTTCAAGCCTCAGAATTTCTTGCGGCTGCGCGGATGGGCCTGGTCGTAGACGTGCATCAGGTGGTCGACGCTGACCTGGGTGTATTTCTGGGTGGTCGAGAGGGAGGCGTGGCCGAGCAGTTCCTGGATGGCGCGCAGGTCGGCGCCGCCGTCGAGCAGGTGGGTGGCGAAGGAGTGGCGCAGGGCGTGCGGAGTGGCGTCCTTGAGGATACCGGCCTTGAGCAGCTGGACCTTGAGATTGCGCTCGACGCTGCGGGGGGTGAGCCGGCCGCCGCGGTGGTTGAGAAAAAGCGGTTCCTCGTCGGCCGGGTTGCCGCGCGCCACCAGGTACTCGTCCAGGGCCTCCCGCGCCTTGCTGCCGATCGGGACGATCCGCTCCTTGCGGCCCTTGCCGAGCACCCGCACCAGCCCCTCGCGCAGATCGACGCTGCCGACGTTGAGCCCGGTCAGTTCGCTGACGCGCAGCCCGCAGGAATAAAGGGTTTCGACGATGGCGCGGTCACGCCCGGCGAGCAGGCCGGCATCGCCGCCCTGCTCCATCAGGGCAAAGGATTCATCGACCGTGAGGGTGCGGGGGAGATACTTTTCCTGCTTGGGGGTGGCCACCAGTTCCCCGGGATTGGCCCTGATCACCCCCTCCCGCACCAGGTACCGGAAAAAGGTGCGCAGGGCCGCCAGCTTGCGGCCGATGGTCGACTTCTTGTTCTGCTTGTGCAGCAGGGCCAGGTAGCGGCGCAGTATGAGGTTGTCGATCCGTTCGAGCATCCCATCCTCGGGCCACTTCAGCTCCTCGCGTAAAAACAGCCGGAAGGCCTCCAGATCCTGCCGGTAGGCGCGGCGGGTATGCTCCGAAACGTTGCGCTCGACGGCCAGGTGCTTGTCGAAACGGGCGATCTGCTCCTGCACGGGACCTCCACGGCATAGGCTGCTGTTTTTTTATAGCACAGAACGGGATGGAACCGATGCATTTCTTCGCCGGTGCCGCCTGCCGGCGTTGACGCTCATGGATGCCCATGCCATAATGGGGACCTTTCACAGGGGGTAAACATGTCCATTGTTTTCGACATTTTAACGCTTCTGGCCGGGGTTGTCGCCCTGGTGGTCCTGCTGAGCTGCGCCATCGTCTGGTACGAGCGCGCCAATGCCGATTCCGGGGTGGTCGAAAATCGCTTTACCCCGGAAAATCTCCGCCTGGCCGCCGGGCTCATGCTGCAGGAATGGGCCTGTCTTTTCATCACCGTGCTGCTCTATCCCCTGGGATGGTTCAAGACGACGGAAACGCAGCCGGAATACGGTAGCGGTCCCCCCGTGCTGCTGCTGCACGGCCTCTTTCACAACCGTGCCTGCTGGCTCTGGACACGCTACCGCCTGCGCCGTCGAGGAGTGCTCAATGTCTACACGATCAATCTTCCGCCCTGGTATGAACTGGAATTTCTGACGGAACAGGTGTCCCGCAAGGTCGACGAGCTGCGGCACGCCAGCGGCAGCGACAAGGTGCACCTGGTCGGACACTCGATGGGCGGGATGATCGCCCGCCACTTCGTGCAGTTGCGCGGCGGCGCCGAGAAGGTCGCGCGCTGCATCCTGCTGGCGGCTCCCAACCGGGGATCGAAGCTGGCCCCCTTCGCCCTGACGCCCCTGGGCAGGCTGCTGCTGCCCGGCTCGGACTTCCTGCAGGAACTGGCCGAGACGCCGTTGCCCGCCGGCGTCCAGTTCACTGCCGTCTACAGCCGGCATGACAACATGGTCATCCCCTTCGAATCGGGTCAGCTGCCG
>DATBML010000018.1:0-4801 GCA_036554885.1 Desulfuromonadales bacterium | reverse complement strand
GAAGGCGGGCAGGTCAGAACCTATAAGCTCCCCTCCACCCCTGACGACCCGTCACGGGCGGTTCTGGCCGGTCTCCGTCATCTCCTTGGCGACCGGGAAACGCTGGTTTTTCATGGCTCGACGGTGGCGACCAATGCTCTGCTGGAGGGGAAGGGGGACGCTGTTGTGCTGGTGGTCACTGCGGGATTCCGTGACCTGCTGGCGATTGGCCGGCAGAACCGGCCCAGACTCTACGCCCTGCACCCCCGGCGGCAGCCTCCGCTGGTACCGCGGGAGCGCACGGTTGAGGTGCGTGAGCGGATTCTGGCCGACGGCAGCGTGGAGACGCCTCTGACAGGGGCAGAGAAGGAGCGGGTGGTTGCCGCGGTGACGGCCAGTGGCTGCCGCTCGGTTGCCCTCTGTCTGCTCCACGCCTACGCCAATCCGGAACACGAGAGCCAGTTGCTTGAGGCATTGGTGGAAGCCGGGCTACAGGTCTCCGCCTCCTGCCGGATCCTTTCGGAGTATCGCGAATACGAGCGGGCCTCGACGACAGCGGTCAACGCCGCCGTCTCGCCGGTCATGGAGCGCTACCTAAGCCGCCTGCAGCACGGGCTGGGTGCCGGCCACCTGAAGATCATGCAGAGCAACGGCGGGTCGATACTGGCCGAGACGGCAGGCCGCGAGGCAGTGCGGACCATCCTCTCCGGACCGGCCGGCGGCTTGGTGGGCGCCTTCGCCACGGCCAGGGCCGCCGGCTGCCATCGTGTCCTCACTTTCGATATGGGCGGGACGAGCACCGATGTCGCTCTCTGCGAAGAAACCATCCCCTTTTCCGCCGAGACGGTCATTGCCGGTTGGCCGGTCAAGGTGCCGATGATCGACATTCATACGGTCGGCGCCGGTGGCGGCTCCATCGCCCGGCTCGATGCCGGCGGAGCGCTGCGGGTCGGGCCGCAGAGCGCCGGAGCCGACCCCGGCCCTGCCTGCTACGGCCGAGGGGACACAGTGACGGTAACCGACGCCAACCTCTACCTCGGACGGCTGATTCCCGACCGCTTTCTCGGCGGCCGAATGCAGCTGGATGTGGCGCGCAGCCGGCAGACGATTGAAGGATTGGCCCGGCAAGCCGGTCTCGAGCCGGTACAGCTTGCCGAGGGAATCCTCGAGGTCGCCGAAGCGACCATGGCCGGGGCGCTGCGGGTGGTCTCCATCGAACGCGGGCACGATCCGCGCGACTTCGTCCTGCTTCCTTTCGGCGGCGCGGGTGGCCTGCACGCCTGCGCCCTGGCAGAGAAACTGGCCATTCCCCGTGTGCTCATCCCGGTCCATCCCGGGCTACTGTCTGCCGTCGGCATGGTTCTCGCCGATGCGATCCGCGACTACTCCCGCTCGCTGCTGCAACCGGCGACGGCCGTAGCGGCCGAACTCGAAGGACTGCTGGCGCCGATGCAGCGACAGGCGCTGACCGAGATGGCCACCGAGGGTGTCGGGGAGGATCAGTTGCAGTTGCTTCCTTCCCTCGATCTGCGCTACCGGGGTCAATCCTTCGAGGTAAATGTTCCACTTGCCGGCGATTATCTGACCGATTTCCATACCCGGCACGAGATGCTCTACGGGTACCGCGACGACCGGCGGCCGGCGGAAATCGTTACCTTACGCCTGCGCGCTGTCGGCCGTGGCCCCCGGCCCGATTTCACCCGTGGAGCATGCCGCACGGGCGAGGCAGTCCCGGAGCAGACGGTGCCGGTGGTTCTGGGTGGACGGCAAATAGGCTGCCCGACCTACGAGCGGGAGCACCTGCCGTGCGGTGGCAGCTTCGCCGGTCCGGCGCTGGTGGTGGAGGAGACGGCAACGCACCTGGTGCGGCCTGGCTGGTCGGGGACCGTGGATGATCGGGGGAATCTGGTACTGGACAGATCGACTCCTTAGCCCAATGGACGCCATGGACGGCGTGGATAAAGCAGACAGTTAGAAGTCTACATCATCCAAATAGTCGATGCCGTCTACGAAAATGAAAGGCTGAGAATGTCCCCTTTGACCGAAACCATCGACCCGATACGCCTGGAAGTGTTGAAGAACCGCTACGTCTCGCTCGCCGAGGAAATGGGGGCAGTGCTGATGCGCACCTCCTTTTCCCCCAACATCAAGGAGCGGCGCGACTTTTCCTGCGCCCTCTTCGACAGGCACGGCGAGATGCTCGCGCAGGCGGCCCATATCCCGGTGCATCTCGGCTCGATGCCGCTGTCGGTGGCCGCCGCCCTCGAGTGTCCGGACCTTGCTCCGGGAGACATGCTGCTGCTCAATGATCCCTTCCGCGGGGGGACGCACCTGCCCGACATCACCCTGGTCACGCCGGTATATCTCGATGACGACCGCCCCGCGTTCTTTCTCGCGAACCGCGCCCATCATGCCGACGTCGGCGGCATGAGCGCGGGCTCCATGCCCCTGTCTACTGAAATCTTTCAGGAAGGGCTGCGCATCCCGCCGGTGAGAATCGTCCGGGGCGGCGAGATCGACCCGGATCTGCTCGCCCTGCTGCTGGCAAACGTGCGCACCCCGGTCGAGCGGGAAGGGGACCTGAGTGCACAGATCGCCGCCAACCGCACCGGCGAGCGGCGCCTGCGAGAAATCGTCAGCCAGTACGGCCTTGCCGAAGTCGAGCGCAACGGTGGCGCGCTGCTCGATTACGGCGAACGGCTGATGGCGGCGGTCATTCGTGACATTCCTGACGGAATTTACACCTTCGCGGACATTCTGGATGACGACGGGGCGGGAACGGAGGCGATCCCGATCCGCTGCAAAATTACAATACGCGGCGGGCGGGCGACGGTCGATTTCACCGACTGCGCCCCCCAGGTCGCCGGCTGTCTCAACGCCGTGCGTGCCATCACCCTCTCGGCGGTCTACTATGTCTTCCGCCTGCTGGCCCCGGAGGAGATCCCCAGCAATGCCGGCTGCCTGCGCCCCATCGAAGTGCTGACCCGGCCGGGGACGGTGGCGGACTGCACCTTCCCGGCAGCAGTGGCCGGGGGGAACGTCGAGACCTCGCAGCGCCTCGTCGATGTCCTGCTCGGCGCCTTGGCCCAGGCCCTGCCCGGACGCATCCCGGCGGCGAGCGCCGGCACGATGAACAACCTCACCATCGGCGGCGTCGACCCGCGCAGCGGCGAATTGTACACCTACTACGAAACGATTGCCGGCGGCGCCGGCGGCGGCCCAGGCGGAGACGGGGCAAGCGGCGTCCAGACGCACATGACCAATACCCTCAATACCCCCGTGGAAGCCCTGGAACACGCCTATCCCCTCCGCGTGCGGCAATATTCGCTGCGCAACGGATCGGGTGGGTCGGGGCGGCAGCGAGGCGGCGACGGCGTAGTTCGCGAAGTCGAGCTGCTCGGTGCCGCGCGGCTCACCCTGATCAGCGAGCGACGGAATTCTGCTCCCTACGGACTGCAGGGAGGAGGAGACGGCCGGCAGGGGCGCAACCAACTGATCCGCGGTGGTGAAGTGAGGGAGCTGCCGGCCAAGGTCACGGTCGAGGCCAGGGCCGGCGACCGGCTGCGCATAGAGACCCCGGGCGGCGGCGGCTGGGGGAAATCCGATGCCTAGGGGATGGGAGGATCTGAGTTCGTTTCTCTCCTGCCTCGAAGACCGCGGCGAACTGCACCGGATAATGGCGGAGGTCGACCCGCGGCTGGAGATCGCAGCCATCACCGACCGGGTCAGCAAGGGAGGCGGCGGTGGCCGAGCTCTCCTCTTTGAGAGGGTGCGCGGGCATCGCTTTGCGGTGGCGACCAACCTTTTCGGCTCGCGACAGCGCACCGCCTGGGCGCTGGGGGTCGAGGACTTGGAGTCGATCGGCGAACGCCTCACCCGGGAACTGGCGGCGGCGACCGGCAGTGCCGACGAGCGGCTGCAGACCATTCTGGCCCGGCCGGAATTTGCCCCGCTGCCGGCCACAGAGACGCCCTGCCAGGAGCTCACGGAACCGACCGCCGATTTCTCGCTCCTTCCGGCCCTGCAGTCTTGGCCCGGGGACGGCGGCCGCTTTATCACCCTGCCGCAGGTCTTCACCCGCGACCCGGAAACCGGCGAGCCCAACTGCGGCATGTACCGGATGCAAATCTTCGACGGAAGCACTGCCGGGCTGCACTGGCGGCCCGGTTCGGATGCCGCCCGTCACCATGCCGCCTGGCAGCGGCGGGGGAAGAGAATGCCGGTCGCCGTCGCTCTCGGCGGCGACCCGGCCCTGACCTATGCCGCCGGCTCGCCGCTTCCCGCCGGCCTCGACGAGGTCGCCTATGCCGGCTTCCTGCGCGGGGCGCCGGTGACCATGGCCCCCTGCAGAAGCTGCGATCTCGAGGTGCCGGCCGGCGCCGAGTTCGTCCTCGAGGGGTATGTCGAGCCGGGGGAAGAGCGTCTCGAGGGGCCCTTCGGCAACCACACCGGCAGTTACGCGCCGCCGGAGCCCTGCCCGGTTTTCCATCTCACCAGAATCACGCACCGTCGTGATGCGATTTTCCCCTGCACTCTCGTCGGGCCGCCGCCGATGGAGGACTGCTGGCTGGCAAAAGCGGGTGAGCGGCTGCTGCTGCCGCTGTTGCGCATCGATTTTCCGGAAATCGTCGATCTCAACTTCCCTATCGAGACGATCTTTCACGGCTGCGCTCTGCTATCAGTGCGGCCATCGGCAGGCAGCGGGCGGGAGCTGCTGCGCTCTTTGTGGCAGAGCCGCTTCTTCCGTTCGTCGCGGCTGTTGGTGCTGCTTGCCGAAGAAGTAGACGTGCAGAACCCGGCGCAGGTATACTGGCAGGCGGTG
>DATBML010000406.1:0-3047 GCA_036554885.1 Desulfuromonadales bacterium | reverse complement strand
CCGCCGAGCAGGGTGCGGGCAACCACTTCCTGCATGCTGTCGACGAAGACGATGGTCATCTCTTTCTGGATGTGCTCGTCGATGTCCCTGAGGTTGTCCCGGTTGCGCTCCGGCAGCAGGACGGTGGTCACCCGGGCGCGGCGGGCTGCCAGCACCTTCTCCTTGACCCCGCCGATGGGCAGGATGCGTCCCGACAGCGTCAGTTCGCCGGTCATGGCGACCTCGTGCCGGGCCGGCCGACCGCTGAGCAGGGAGATCAGGGCGGTGGCGATGGTGATGCCGGCCGACGGGCCGTCCTTGGGAATGGCCCCCGAAGGGACGTGGATGTGCAGGTCGCTCTTTTCGAAGAAGTCGGGCTCGATGCCGAATTCGGCAGCATGGGCGCGGACGAAGGAGAGAGCCGCCTTGGCCGACTCCTGCATCACCTCGCCCAGGCTGCCGGTGAGCAGCAGTTCCTTCTTGCCGGCCATGCGCGAGGCCTCGACGAAGATGATGTCGCCGCCCGACTCGGTCCAGGCGAGGCCGGTAACGACGCCGACCCGGTCCTCCTCGGCTGCCGCATCGATGAAAAACCGGCGGGGTCCGAGCAACTCCTCGACATCGGCCGGGAGAATGCGCTGGCGGACCGATTCGCTGCGCTGGGTGATCTCCTTGGCGACCTTGCGGCAGATGGAGGCGATCTGCCGCTCGAGGCTGCGCACCCCCGCCTCGCGGGTGTAGTCCTGGATGATCTTGCGCACCGCCGCCTCTTCGTACGCCAGGGGCCGCCCGCCCAGTCCGCTCTCCTCCAGTTGCTTGGGGATGAGGTACTTGAAGGCGATCTGCAGCTTTTCCTCATCGCTGTAGCCCGCCAGCTGGATGACCTCCATGCGGTCCTTGAGGGCGTGGGGGACCGGGTCCATGATGTTCGCCGTGGTGATGAACATCACCTTCGAAAGGTCGAAGGGGACGTCCAGGTAGTGGTCGGCAAAGGAGTTGTTCTGCTCGGGGTCGAGAACCTCGAGCAGGGCCGAGGAGGGATCGCCGCGAAAATCCTGGCCGATCTTGTCGACCTCGTCGAGCATGAAAACCGGGTTGTTTGCCTCGGCCCGGCAGATCTCCTGGATGATCCGCCCCGGCAGGGCGCCGATGTAGGTACGCCGGTGGCCGCGGATCTCCGCCTCATCCTTCATCCCGCCGAGGGAGATGCGGATGAATTTGCGCCCCATCGCCCGGGCGATCGACCGTCCCAGCGAAGTCTTGCCCACCCCGGGAGGACCGACGAAGCAGAGGATGGGGCCCTTGGTCGTCGCCCGCAGGGAGCGGACCGCCAGGTACTCGAGGATGCGCTCCTTGACCTCCCTGAGGTTGTAATGGTCCTCGTCCAGCACCTGCTGGGCGCGGTTGATGTCGAGGGCATCCTCCGTCCCCCGGTTCCAGGGGACGGTGCAGAGATATTCGAGGTAGGTGCGCGCCACCGTGTATTCTGGGGAGGCGGGATTGATCCGCTCCAGGCGGGCGAGCTCCTTCTCGGCCACGGTGCGGACGCTCTCCGGCATCCCCGCCTGGGCGATGCGCTTGCGAAATTCGTTGATCTCCGACTGGCGGGGATCCTCGTCGCCGAGTTCCTCCTGGATCTGTCGCATCTGTTCGCGCAGCAGGTACTCCTTCTGCGTCTTGCCGAGCCGCTTGGCCACTTCGGACTGGACCTCGCCGCGCACCTGCAGCTTCTGCACCTCGGTGGTCAGATGCAGGTAAACCTCCTTGAGCCGCTCGAGAGGCTCGACAATCTCCAGGATGCGCTGCTGGTCCTTGAGCGGCAGGTTGAGATAGACCGCCACCAGGTCGGCCAGGCGGCCGGCCTCCTCGATCTGGTCGATCATCTTGAGGACGTCGCCGGGAAGCGGCCGGCCGTAGGCGAGAGCGATCTTGAGCAGCGCGTTGACGCTCTGCACCATCGCTTCGGAAACCAGGCCCCGGCTCTCCCGCTCCTCGACCGCCTCGACCCGGGCCAGATGGAAAGGCTTTTCCTGGGTGAAACCGCGGATCCGGATACGCGCCAGCCCCTCCACCACCACCTTGCACCCCCCCTCCGGGAAACGGAAGATCTGGTTGATGCGGCAAATCGTACCGATCCGGGAAAATTCCTCGAGACGGCAGGCCTCATTGGCCCCGAAGCAGGCGACCAGTCCGAGCAGATGCTCGCCGCGCATCGCTTCGTCGATCATCGGCATGGCCGCCGCCTGGACAAAGAGCGGAAAGACCATGTGCGGAAACATCACCTGTTCCCGCATGGGATGAATGGGCAGAACCGACGGTATGGAAAGGGCCTTTTCGAACATGCGCCGGCCTCGATCACTCGAATTCGGGGTTGACTTCCTCGATGGTGCGTGCCAGAACCTGGGGAAACTGTTCGGCAAAGGAGGGGCTGGCCGCAGCCAGGAAAGTTTTCAGCGCCGCCAATTCAAGCTTCAGCCTGTCCACTTCCACCCGCAGTTCGAGCAGCCGCCTGTCCGTATCCCCACCGGCCAGCTTCAGCTCATTCTGCAACCTCGCCAGCTGTTCCTGAAGCGCGATTTCATTCATGACATCTTCCTTTTCGGCCAGCAGAAAGTCTGACTGCCAGTTCTCCGTCAAGGATAGCAATCGCCGGGGGGGTGTCAAGACAGGTCACCGGCCGGTTTTGACAAAGACGACGGCAGATGGTTTACTCAATGCGGATTGGGCGCTGCAAACGGCGCCCCTGGGGAGAATTTCGAAAGATTATCGGAAGGCAGGACGATGAAACGAATCGCAGTATTGACCAGCGGCGGCGACTGCTCGGGAATGAATGCCACCCTGCGCGCGGTGGTACGCACCGCCCTGACGGCGGGACTCGAAGTGCTGGGGATCAGAAAGGGATATCGCGGTCTCGCCGAACGCCATCATGAGATCCTGACCACCCGCTCGGTCAGCAACATCCTGCAGCGGGGCGGAACGGTCCTGCAGAGCGCCCGCTGGCCGGAGATGCTGCAGGAGGAAGGACAGCGGCGGGCCGCCGAGCGCCTGCGCGCCCTCGGAGTCGACGG
>DATBML010000382.1:0-3573 GCA_036554885.1 Desulfuromonadales bacterium | reverse complement strand
TCCTTGGCGAGAGAGGTTCATCTGTCCTGAAAACAATTTAAGGATAGCAAAGCCGAGGGCGCAAAAGCAAGGCCTATATGTGATTTTTTACTAGAAGAGGTATTTTTAAAACACAGTTAGACGTCTGCCGCCATGAATCAGGACCGTTTAAAATGTAGACGGAATAGAAAAAAATTCTTTGAAAATCACAGCCAAACGCTGTTTAGCCGCTCACGGAAAAGACCAAGGGTCCAGGAATGGGACGCAAGCGACCCTATTCTGCTGCCGAGGGCGCCGCGAAACCGGCCTTTTCCGTTTCCACCCCGACTCTACCGTCGGCCTGCATCGGCGAGTGTTCATCGATCATTTCCACCCAGAAAGTGGCGCCGCCCCCGGTTGTTTCCTCCATCCAGACTCCTCCCTGATAGAGACGGGCGATCTTCTGCACGATGGCCAGGCCGATGCCGGTCCCCTTGAGGTGCTTTCCGGTGCTGCCGCGGTAGAAGAGGTCGAATATCCGCTCCCGCTCCACCGGCGGCACGCCAGGACCGTGGTCGCGTACGAAGAAACGGACACGCTCGAGGAGCCGTTCTCCTCCCACTTCTACGGTCCCGCCCTGCTTGCCGGCATACTGTAAGGCATTGCCGATCAGATTCCGGAAGATCTGGGCCAGCAGGGTCTCCGGCACCCCGATCGGCGGCAGAGGTTCAATGATCCGTATCTCGGTCCCGGACTCCTTGATGCCGGCTGCCAGGTCGGCGAGGGATTGGCGGAGGACTTCCCGGGTATCCGTCGGTTCAAGGGGGCGTTCGAGCTTGCCGACCTTGGCCAGGCACAGCAGGTCTTCCAGCAGGGCCAGCATTTTCCTTCCCTGCCCCTCGATCTCCGCCAGGATGCCGTCGGTTTCCGCATCGAGGCGCTCCCGGCAGTGATGACGGAGGAAACCGGCGAAGCCGATGATCGGGGTGAGGGGGGAGCGCAGGTCATGGGAGACCGTATAGACGAAGGCGTCGAGCTCCCGGTTGGTTTCCCGCAATTCTTCCTCGGCTCGCTTGCGGTCGGTGATGTCCTGGACCAGACCGATGCAGTAGGCGGGAGCATTTTCCCGTCCGAGGAGACAGGCCACCGAAGCGTGCCCCCAGACGGTCCGGCCGTCGCGGGTCAGGTAGCGCTTCTCGTAGTGGATGATCTCATTCCGGCCGACGGCAAGGTTCAGGTATTGCTCCCGGGTGCGATCCCGATCCTCCGGATGGGTCACATCGGCGATCGTCATCTGCAGCAGCTCCTCCTCGGAAAAACCGGTAAACCGGCAGAAGGCCGGGTTGGCCTGAAAGATCCTCCCGTCGGGGTGCATGATTACCATACCGGCGGCGGCGGTCTGGAAGACGGAACGGAAGCGCTCCTCGCTTTCCATCAGCAACGCCTCCCGGCGGTGCACCACCCGAAGATATTTCCGGGCCAGAATATAGAGGAAGAGGGCCGAAACCAGGACGAAGAGCCCCCCTTTCGCGGTTTGCAGTCGGGTAAGCTGATTGGCGTCCCGGACGATGAACTCCAGGATTCGGTCGGAAAGAAGTATCCATGTCCCGGCCGCCAGCGCATAATAGAGCGCGACCTTGAGTGGCGCCAGACGGTCTCGGGACGAATCAGAGCCCCCCCTGCAGATCCTGTTCATGCCGGCTCCTCTTCTGGGAGGATGTAGCGGATGGACGGGTTGTTAATGAATTATAACACTTTGTTCTTCGTTTTTTGGCAGTCGAGACGCGAACAGCGACGGACGTGGGGACGGGGCCGGGCAGCTCAAAAGTTAAAACAAGCTATACTTTTGAGAATTTGGCGATGCAATCAGCAAAAGCATCCCCTTACGTTCGCAGAGAACTGTGAACAAAGACGGCAACCAAAGCATCCATATACCTCCGGAAAGGAGCTCACATGTCCTTCGTAACCATCATCTATCGTCTCGCTCTCGCCTTCTGGGTCGGCGGGGTCGCCCTCTTCACCTTCGTCCTCACCCCCATCCTCTTCAAGACCCAGCCGCGCGACCTGGCCGGCAAGATCGTCGGCGTCCTCTTTCCCGGCTATTTCCGCTGGGGGCTCGCCTGCGGCGCCGTCGCCCTGGTCTGCCTGCTGCTGCAGCGCGGCCGGCACTTCCTGCCGGCGCTCGCCCTGCTCGTCCTGATGCTGGCCGCCACCTCCTATCAGGCCCTGGTCATCGAGCCGAAGGCGGCGGCCCTCAAGGAGCAGATCGGCTCCTTCGAGATCACCCCCAAGGAGGACCCGCTGCGGCGGAAGTTCGCCCGCCTGCACGGCATCTCGGCCGTCTGCAACCTCGCCGTCTTCGCGGGTGGGGTGGTGCTGGTCGTGCTTTTGTGAGGAGAGAAGGAAACCTTGCCGGACAGTCGGCAAAGTGACTATACTCCCAGTGGTGGTAAGGTTTTTTATGCAATTCAGCTCAGAATCTCTCAACTGATACCGAAGCAGGAGAAATCCCATGATCGGACAGGCAAGGATTATCGTACTTCTGGCCGCCTTTGTGTCGGTTGTCGGCTGTGCCGGCCTGGAGCCCGGCTTTGAAACGCCGACGGTGGGGGTCAGCTCTTTTCGCGCCCTGCCCTCGGAGAAGATGGTGCCACAGTTCGAAATCGGCCTGCATATCGTCAATCCGAACCGCACGGCGCTCAAGCTGGAAGGGATCGTTTACTCGGTGCTCCTGAACGGGCACAAGGTCCTGACGGGGGCTTCAAGCGACCTGCCGGTGATCGGTGCCTACAGCGAGGGGGATGTGACCCTTACGGCCACTGCCGATCTGCTCAGCAGCATCAGCCTGCTGGCATCGCTGATGAAACAGGCCCAGGACACCTTTACCTACGAGCTGGATGCCAAGCTGGATATCGGCAGCCTGCGGCCGCGGATTCATGTTCAGGAGAAGGGGGAGCTTTCCCTGGGGGGCGCGGCCGAGTAACGGGGCCGAGCGGGGAAGGTGACTCCCCGCCACGATGTACCAACGGCCCTCACCGGCACCAACGGTCGCCGGGTGATTTCCTTTCGAGATATTTCAATGGCCCCCTGGCAGCTGATCGATACGGCCCATATCCCGGGTGAAGGCGGCGAGCTTCACCTCCACCAGCGCGGCGCTGAATATTCGATCAGCATCGTTGGCGGTGGCGTCCTGATGAGCACCTGGGCGCATGGCTCCGAAGATGCGCTGGCTGAGCTGGCCTGCTGCAAAATCGCCGGCCGTGTCCGGCCCCGGGTGCTGATTGGCGGCCTGGGCATGGGTTTTACGCTGGCCGCCGCACTGCGCCAGCTCGGGGACGATGCCGAGGTGGAGGTGGCCGAACTGGTACCGGCCGTGGTGGCATGGAATCGGGGCGCTCTCGGGGAGTTTGCGGGCCATCCATTGCGGGATGCCCGAGCCAGGGTGCGCGAGGGCGATGTCGCCAAAATCCTGAAGGCAGAGCGGCAGGCTTACGATGCGATCCTGCTCGATGTCGACAATGGCCCCGAGGGGTTGACCCGCAAGAAAAACGACTGGCTGTACACGACCGATGGGTTGACCGCGTCCTACACGGCGCTGAGACCGGAGGGCGTGCT
>DATBML010000364.1:0-3020 GCA_036554885.1 Desulfuromonadales bacterium | reverse complement strand
TGTCGAGCGATAAATTCGACCTGATTTTTACCGATATCAATATGCCGATCATGGATGGACTCAAGTTGGTGAGCCTGGTGCGCAACGACGCTGGCTACAAGCAGGTCCCGATCGTCATCATCACCACCGAAGGGGCGAGCGAAGACCGGGAGCGCGCTCTGGCGCTGGGTGCAAACGATTACATCACCAAGCCGATTCAGACCACCCAGATACTCGACGTCGCCAAACGTCTGCTTAATCTCGGCGCCTGACCACCGCCCCTGACGGCCGGCAAGCCGTTTCCCTGGTCGGGGTTGACAACTGCCGTGCCTGTTATGTTAAATATCCGGGTTCGACCGACCGTTGCCGGTCTGCCTTTTTCTGACCACCAATGGAGGCTCTTTTGGCAAAAGAAGAAGCAATCGAAGTCGAGGGAAAAGTCCTCGAACCTCTCCCCAACGCCATGTTCCGGGTTGAACTGGACAACGGCCACATCGTGCTGGCACATATTTCCGGCAAAATGCGCAAGTTTTATATCCGCATTCTTCCCGGAGACCGCGTGACCGTGGAACTCTCTCCCTACGACCTGACCCGTGGGCGAATCACCTACCGGGAAAAATAGGCCCGTACACCACTGATCCGCCGGACCTTGCACGCTCTGCCCTGCAGCCACGGCAGGCCGGCGGCCTCAGCATCCGTGGCTGGATGCGATTATTTAATTGAGGGCAACTGATACCGGCACAAGCCGGTATTCCTGTTTCTTACCGGCGGCCGTCCGGTCGCGGAGGACCTATGCAAGAGCGCTACAACGCCGGGGCAATCGAAAGCAAGTGGCAGAAGGCCTGGGAAGAACGCCGTACGTTCAAGGTTGCCGAGATCCCCGAAAAAGAGAAGTTCTATCTGCTGGAGATGTTCCCCTATCCCTCCGGACGCATTCACATGGGGCACGTGCGCAACTATTCCATCGGCGATGTCGTGGCCCGCTTCAAACGCCTGCAGGGTTACAATGTCCTGCATCCCATGGGTTGGGACGCCTTCGGCATGCCGGCCGAGAATGCTGCCATCCAGCACGGCACTCATCCGGCCAAGTGGACCTACGAGAACATCGACAACATGCGCGCCCAGCTCAAGAAGATGGGGTTCTCCTACGACTGGGACCGCGAACTGGCGACCTGCGATGTCGACTACTACAAGTGGGAGCAGTTGATCTTCCTGCGCATGTTCGAACGGGGGCTGGCCTACAAAAAGAGCTCCTTCGTCAACTGGTGTCCGGACTGCCAGACCGTTCTGGCCAACGAACAGGTGGAAGACGGGTGCTGCTGGCGTTGCGACAACGAAGTCGAGCAGAAGGAGCTGGAGCAGTGGTTCTTCAAAATCACCGACTATGCCGAAGAGCTGCTTGACTGGACCTGGCGGCTGCCGGGATGGCCCGAGCCCGTGCTGATCATGCAGCGCAACTGGATCGGCCGCTCCACCGGGTGTGAAATCGACTTTCCGCTGGAGCATTCGCTGAAGAAGATCCGCGTCTTCACCACCCGACAGGATACTCTCTACGGTGCAACCTTCATGAGCCTGGCCCCGGAACATCCCATGGCTCTCGAGCTGGCAACCGACGCACAGCGGCCTGCCGTCGAGGAGTTCATTGCCCGGGTCAGGAGGCAGGAGAAGGCCCGACGGACCAGCGAGGATTTCGAGAAGGAAGGGGTCTTCACCGGCTCCTGGTGCATCAATCCGGTAACCCGGAAGAGAATGCCGATCTACCTGGCCAACTTTGTCCTGATGGATTACGGCACCGGCGCGGTGATGGCGGTCCCCACCCACGATCAGCGCGACTTCGAATTCGCCCGCAAATACGACCTGCCGCTCTCGGTTGTCATCCAGCCGGAAGGGCCGGCGCTTGATCCGGCGACCATGACCGAGGCCTGGACCGGACCCGGCACCATGGTCAATTCGGCATTCTTCGACGGCTTGGGGAACGAAGCAGCCAAGGAGGCGATCGCCGACTACCTGCAGAAGGATGGGATCGGCAAGAAAACGGTGAACTACCGTCTGCGCGATTGGGGAGTGTCGCGCCAGCGTTACTGGGGCACCCCGATCCCGATCATCTACTGCGATGTCTGCGGAACGGTTCCGGTCCCCGAGCAGGACCTGCCTGTCGTTCTTCCGCGGGACGTCGAGTTGACCGGGGAAGGGGGGAGTCCGCTGGCCAAGAGCAGCTCCTTCGTCAACGTCACCTGCCCGCAGTGCGGCGAAGCGGCTCGCCGTGAAACCGACACCTTCGACACCTTCGTCGAGAGCTCCTGGTATTTCGCCCGCTATGCCTGCCCGGATTTCCCCTCGGCGCCGGTCGACCGCCAGGCGGTCGAGTACTGGCTGCCGGTTGACCAGTACATCGGGGGAATCGAGCATGCCGTCATGCATCTGCTCTATGCCCGCTTCTTTACCAAGGTCCTGCGCGACCTTGGCATGATGAACGTCGACGAGCCTTTCGCCAATCTCCTGACGCAGGGGATGGTCTGCATGGAAACCCTCTCCTGTCCGCAGCACGGCTGGCTTTACCCGGAAGAGGCGGCCGACGGCCGCTGCGTCAAGTGCGGGACGGTGGTGGCTCAGGGTCGCAACGAGAAGATGAGCAAGTCGAAGAAGAACGTGGTCGACCCCGACAATCTCATCAACCGCTTCGGTGCCGACACCGCCCGGCTCTTCTCCCTGTTCGCCGCCCCGCCGGAAAAGGACCTGGAGTGGAACGAGCAAGGGGTGGAGGGGTGCTACCGTTTCCTTAATCGCGTCTGGCGGGCGGTCTATGATAATCTCGCAGTGATTGCCGACAGCGGCCCCGCAAGTGGGAGCGAAGGGGAGGGGCGTACTCTTCGGCGCCTGACCCATCGCACGATCCGAAAGGTTACCGAAGACATCGATGGGCGGTTCCATTTTAATACCGCCATCGCTGCCGTCATGGAGCTGGTCAACGCCATCTATGCCTTTGAAGACAAGGCTCGACAGCCTGCCGTGCTGCGCGAGGCTCTTGAAACGGTCGTCCG
>DATBML010000332.1:0-6140 GCA_036554885.1 Desulfuromonadales bacterium | reverse complement strand
TCCTGACCACCGAGCGGATGGACAAAATCCTGGAGATCGACGAGGAGAACCTGATCGCCACCGTCGAGCCGGGCGTGGTGACCGAGCAGTTCCAGCAGGCGGTGGAGAAGGTCGGCCTCTTCTACCCGCCCGACCCGGCTTCGCTGAAGTTCAGCACCCTCGGCGGCAACGTCGCCGAGTGCGCCGGCGGGCCGCGCTGCGTCAAGTACGGCGTCACCAAGGACTACATCCTCGGCCTGGAGGTCGTCACCCCGACCGGAGATGTCATCACCACCGGCGGCCCGACCATGAAGGGGGTCGTCGGCTACGACCTGACCAAGCTGATGTGCGGCTCGGAGGGAACGCTGGGGATCATCACCAGGATCGTCATCAAGCTGCTGCCGCTGCCCGAGGCGAAGAAGACCATGCTGGTGCTCTTCGACTCCATCGACGGGGCGGCGCAGGCGGTCTCGGCGATCATCCGCGGCAAGATCATCCCCACTACCCTCGAATTCATGGACGGCCGCACCATCGACTGCGTCCGCCAGGCGACCGGCCTGAAGGTCCCCGAAAATGCCCGTGCCGTCCTGATCATCGAGGTCGACGGCGACCGCGAGTTTCTCGACAAGCAGGCGCAGAAAATAGTCGAGATCATCCGCCCCCTTGGCGTGGTCGAGACCCGCATCGCCGAGACGCCGGCCGAAAGCGAGGCGCTCTGGCAGATCCGCCGCTCGGTGTCGGCCTCGCTGCGCAAGGTCAACCCCGACAAGTTCAACGAGGACATCTGCGTACCGCGCTCGAAGGTGCCGGAAATGATCCGCAGAATCGACGCCATCGCCGAGCGCCACGGCATCCCGATCGTCAACTTCGGCCACGCCGGCGACGGCAACATCCACGTCAACATCATGATCGACAAGAAGGTGCCGGGCGAACTGGAGAAGGCGGAGCAGGCGATCGAGGAGGTCTTCAAGGGCGCCCTCGAACTCGGCGGCACCATGAGCGGCGAGCACGGCGTCGGCATCGCCAAGGCCCCCTACATCCCGCTGGAGATCACCCCGCAGACGGCCGCCTACATGAAGGCGCTCAAACGCGCGCTGGACCCGAACAATATTCTCAATCCCGGGAAGATTTTTCTGGATCAATAACTTAAGGAGCGAATTCAGAATCCAGGAGTCAGAACCCAGAAGGTTCGGCTGGTTTTCTCCTGAATTCTGAATTCTGACTTCTGGATTCCCAAATTGCTATGAGCAAACTGAAACAACTCGAAGAGTTTCGCGAAGAGATCGAGCAGTGCGTAAAGTGCGGCGCCTGCCGCGCCCACTGCCCGGTGTTCGCCGCGGAGAAATACGAAGGCCGGGTCGCCCGGGGCAAGGTGGCCCTGGCCCAGTCGCTGCTCGCCGGCGAGGTCGACCTCGAGACGAAGGTGCTCGAGGACATGAGCCAGTGCCTGCTCTGCGGCAGCTGCGAGGCCCAGTGCCCCAACAAGGTGCCGACCGACGAGATCGTCGCCGCCGTGCGCCGGCGCATCGCCGAGCAGAAGGGGCTCTCCAGCTTCGGCAAGGGGGTCGCCGCCGTGCTCGGCCGGCCGAAGCTGATGAACGCCCTGGCCAAGACCGGCGGCGCCTTCTCCGCGCTGCTGTTCAAAAAGCTGCCGAAGGACAGCGGCCTGCGCCTGCGCTTCCCCGCCCCTTATCTCGAGGCCGACCGCACCCTGCCGCCGATCACCGCCCGACCGTTCCGCGAGCGGGTGCCCGAAGTGATCCCCGGCCAGGCGGGGCAACCGACCGTCGCCTTCTTCACCGGCTGCGGCATCAACTACATGTACCCGGCGGTGGGCGAGGCCTTCCTGCAAGCGCTCAAATTTCTCGGGGTGACCGTGATCATCCCGAAGGACCAGGCTTGCTGCGGCCTGCCGGCGGTGAGCGCCGGGGCAGCCGGTACGGTCGAGAAGCTCGCAGAGCAGAATCTGACCGCCCTCACCCGGCACAAGGTCGACTACGTCGTTACCGCCTGTGCTTCCTGCAACGCCGGCATCGGCAAAATTTATGGGGATCTGGGGGAGGAATACCGACAGCTCGGGGCGAAGACCAGGGACATCTTCGTCTTCCTCGTCGAGCTTGGACTGCCGGAGAAACTGGCGGCGCTGCCGAAAGCAGCCAGGCGTACGCGGGTTACCTACCACGACCCCTGCCACCTGCGCACCCAGGGAATCACCAGGGAACCGCGGGCGATCCTCAAGGCGCTGCCGCAGGTCGAGTTCGTCGAGATGGAAGGCGCCGGCACCTGCTGCGGGCTGGGCGGCACCTACTCGGTCTACCATTACGAAACCAGCAAGCAGATCGGCGCCAAAAAAGCGGCCAGCATCACCGCCTCGGGCGCCGAACTGGTTGCCACCGACTGTCCCGGCTGCATCATGCAGCTGCAGGATTCGATCAACCATGCCGGCGGCAGTGCCCGGGCGGTGCACATCCTGGAACTGCTGGCGGAGGCGCTGCCGGAATAGAAAAAATTCGGTCGCCCCCTTGTGCTCGGCCATGCAATGCCCGTATAATCTAGCAATCAATGAGAAGGGGATCTCCCCGGAAAGGAGTGCTGCATATGTGGACCACCATCTACATGCTCCGTCCCGTCACCCGGTGCAAAGAAGGCTGCCGACGCCTGCCCCCGCTGAGTCCGGGGGCTGCCTGACGGCCTGAAGCCAGAGACGCCCCGCCTGATATCCGGCGGGGCGTCTTTTTTTGGCTTTATTCAGCATTTTGCACCCTCCCCCAGCCCCTCCCGTCGCAGGGAGGGGAGCTCAAAATCCCCTCTCCCCTTGTGGGAGAGGGTAAGGGAGAGGGGGAAAAGCATCCTCCCCGGTTGCCTTTGACGGGTTTTGCGGCATACTTGAACCCTATACCGTCTATTTTCTATCCCCACCCCACACAGGAGAGCAAACGATGCGCAAATCCTTCCTTCCCGGCCTGATGGCACTGTTGCTTTTCACCGGAACGGCGCTGGCGGTATCGCCCGGCACGGTTCTCGAGTTCAAGGGCGGCCCCATGGGCAAGGTCCTTTTCGACGGCAAGGTCCACAAGGAAGCCGGTGCGGTCTGCAAGGAATGCCACAACGACCAGATGTTTCCCAAGATGAAACAGGGTACGGTCAAGATCACCATGGAGGAGATCTATGCCGGCCGGCTCTGCGGGGTCTGCCACAACGGCAAGCGGGCCTTCGCGCCGGCGGGCAACTGCAACCGCTGCCACGTCAAACCCTAGATCGTGTCTTGGTTCTCCGGATGAAAAAGGGGGAGCGGCTGCGGGCCGCTCCCCCTTTTTCATCCCTCGTGCACCACGTCCGTCCAGACTACATCATCTCGACGATCGCCTCGAATTCTTCCCTGATCTCGATGGCGACCTCGATCGCCTCGGGAGCCCGCACCAGGTCCATCAGATAGGCGGGATCCATCGCCATGACCGTGCTCCGCCCCCCTTCTTCCTCGTAAACGGCAACGTTGAAAGGAAGCAGCAGACCGACATTGCGGTCGGCATTGAAGGCCCGGCGGGCTAAGGCCGGAGGGCAGGCGCCGATTATCATGTAACGGCGGAAAGCGGAACCGGCATCCTGCCGGAGAGCCTCCCGCATGTCGAGCTGAAAAAGGATGTTGAAGCCCCGCGCCCGGAAGAGTTCCAGCAGCTTGTCCAGCGCACGCTCGTAATCGAGTGCAATCGTCTTGCCGAAACCGTAGGAGCAGGCATTCTGCATACCGTATATCCTTTTTGAGGACGCCTTATGGAACGGCCGCCGGACCGGCCGTCCGACAGACAATCCTTGAAACAGAAGGGATACCGAACAATTACGTCAAATTAATCTATTAGATATCACATTTTTTCACCTGGAACAACTTCTTTTCCCCGCGGCCCTGAAAACAACCGAAGATTCGGAAGCGGTTCCGGCTTCTGTGAAAATCCTTGATGAGAAACGTGTTCAGACGGCGGCGCAGGCCTTGCGGGATGATGAGGGAGGGGCACAGCGAATAGCGAATTGCCGGAAGGATCAACCGCCGATTCCGTGCATGTTGCGCGCACCGGGCTGGAAATCCGCGTCGCCGATCCGATGCTTTTCGGGCTTGGCGCCGGTGGCGGCGGCAAGAAGGGCTTCCAGAGCCTGGTCGCTGGTGGCAAGGCGCAGGGCCTCCTTCAGGTCTATTTCCTGGTCGGAGAAGAGGCAGGGTCGTATCCGGCCGTCGGCGGTCACGCGCAGGCGGTTGCATTCGCCGCAGAAATGGCTGGAAACGGCGGGAATGACCCCCAGCCGTCCCGGCGCGTCAGCGTAGCGGAACAGACGGGCCGGACCCGCCGGACCCATGCGGGGAATGGGCAGCAGGATGCCGAGCCGGGACATCTCCTCCATGATGGCCTGCGCAGGAAAGCGCTGCTCCGGACTAAAGCCCAGATTGTCGCTCACCGGCATGTACTCGATGAAGCGGATTTCCCAGGGATGGCGCAGGGTCAGGCGGGCGAAGTCGACGATTTCGTCCTCGTTCACCCCCATGATCGGCACCATGTTGACCTTGAGCGGGCCAAGGCCGACTCTCTCGGCTGCCTGCAGACCTTCCAGCACGCGGGCCAGGCCTTCCCGCCGGGTACTGCTGGCGAAACGTTCCTCGCGGAGCGTATCGAGACTGACGTTGACCCGCGAAAGCCCCGCAGTCTTGAGCTCTTCGGCAAGTTCGGCCAGCCGCAGCCCGTTCGTGGTCAGAACAACTTCGGGATGCCCCGGCAGAGCAGCCAGCTGCCGCACGAAGTCGACGATCCCTCTGCGCACCAGCGGCTCGCCGCCGGTGACCCTGATTTTCCGCACCCCCAGCCGGACAGCGGCGGCTGCGACACGCAGCAACTCCTCATAGGAGAGAATGGCGTCGTGAGGGATGGAGGGTACCCCTTCCTCTGGCATGCAGTAGCGGCAGCGCAGATTGCAGCGATCCGTCACCGAGAGGCGCAAATAATCGATGGTGCGACCAAAGTTGTCTTTCAAGTGACCTCCACTGCTGTAAGCAGCTACGGGATCAAGGTTTTGGTCACTATAACATCTCTCGTCCGGGCGGAGCAACCCGTCACGCCGTCGTTTTTGGCTTTAATCTTGAGCCGGCATATCTTTTTGTGTTATTTTCTAGGCCCTTGAACAGCTAGTGTCCCGTTTGGTTAGTCCTTTCAGGTAATTCTGGCCCTTAGGGTCGCTGGCAAGGCGCGGTGACGCAGACATAGCCAAAGCTAAGCCGAGGAGACGCAACGAAGGCAGCGACCATAAGGGCCAGAATTAGTGGAAGGGATTAGCCAATCGGGGCACTAGTCGGTAAAGATTCCGGAGGTACATCATGAGTAAAGCGCTGGGACTTCTCTCCGGCGGCCTCGACAGCAGCCTGGCGGCGCTGACGTTGAAAAGGCAGGGAGTAGAAGTGACCTGCATCGCATTCGTCACTCCTTTTTTCGGCTCGGCCAAGGCCGAAAAAGCCGCCCGGCAGATGGGCATCCCCCTGATCGTCAAGCCAATCGGCGAGATTCACCTGGAGATGGTGAAAAACCCCCATTACGGCTACGGCAAAAACATGAATCCCTGCATCGACTGCCATGCCATGATGTTCCGCCTTGCCGGCGAGGTCATGGCGGAACAGGGTTTCAACTTCCTCTTCTCCGGCGAGGTGCTGGGTCAGCGGCCGATGAGCCAGAATCTGAGCGCCCTGCAGGCGGTGGCCAAGCATTCGGCGATGGCCGGGCGCATCCTGCGCCCCCTGAGCGCCCGACTTCTGCCGGAGACGCCTATGGAGAAGGAGGGTCAGGTCGACCGCAGCCGGCTGCTCGATATCCAGGGCCGCTCCCGTCGCCGTCAGGCAGAGTTTGCCCAGGCCTGGGGGCTGACCGACTACCCCGCTTCCGGCGGCGGCTGCCTGCTGACCGAGAAGTCCTTCTCGGGACGGCTGCGGGACCTCTTCGCACACCAGCCCGGGGCCACCGTCACCGATGTGGAGCTGCTCAAGCTCGGTCGGCAGTTCCGCCTCTCGCCGCGGGCCAAGCTCTCTCTCGGCCGCGACCAGAACGACAACCGGGCCATCGAAGCCCTGGCCAGAAACGAAGATGTGCTGCTGCGCCTCGCCGATTTCAACGGTCCCATGGGGCTGGTGA
>DATBML010000238.1:0-9324 GCA_036554885.1 Desulfuromonadales bacterium | reverse complement strand
TGGCGTTGCCGGTGACCACGTTCTGGCGGCTGCCGCCGGAAGGACCGCTGTTCGGCACCAGGCTGGTGTCGTTCAGACAGAGTTTGATCTGCGACGGCTTCAGATTGAGGGGCCGCAACGTTTCGTGGGCGAAGGCCAAAGTCCCCATGTCCGCCCCCTGCCCGTGGTCTTCCCAGGAGTTGCCGACTATTACGTCGCCATTGGGGAGAAGTTCCGCCCAGGCGCCGGAAGTATCCGGGCCGTCCAGGCCGCAACCATAGATACCGAGTGAGATGCCGACGCCGCGTTTTTTGGTGTCGGTCGATTCGGCCTTTGCCTTCTCCAGGGCCGCCTTGTATTTGGGACGGAGGAGGTCGAACATCTCCGGGAAGCAGTAAACCTCCGGCTCCTGGCCGGTGGGGGTGGTGGCGCCGGGGCGGTAGCAGTTGAGGTAGCGCAGCTCCAGCGGGTCCATCCCCATCTTCTTGGCCAGTTCGTCCATGAGTGATTCGGATGCGAGGAAACTCTGGGGCGAGCCGTAGGAACGGAAGGCGGAGCCCCAGCCGTGATTGGTACAGACGGTGCGGCCGACGCTGCGGATGTTTTTGATGTCATAACCGGCGCCGACGAATTGGGCGCCGCGGGTTGTGAGCAGATCGCCGAACTCGGAGTAAGGTCCGTGGTCGACCGACCAGTCGCCTTCCATGGCCAGCAGCTTGCCGTTCTCGTCGGCCGCCAGCTTGAGCTTGAGCCAGAACGGCGAACGCTTGCCGGTGTAGGTCTGCTGCTGGTACCAGTCGTAGCCGAGGAAGCAGGGCCGGCCGGTGGCCATGGTGGCGGCGGCGACCAGCGCCTCCAGGGTCGGGCTGAACTTGTAGCCGAAGGTGGCGCCGGTCGGGTTCTGGACGATGACCAGTTGGTCCGGCTCCAGGCCGAGGCCCGGGGCGATCATGTAGAGGTGGAGGTGGATACCGATCGACTTGGAGTGGACCACGACCCGCTTCTGGTCATCGATGTAGGCAAAGCCGACGTCCGGCTCAATCGGCATGTGGGGCTGGCGCTGCAGGTAATATTCGCCCTCGACCACGTGGGCCGCCTTCTTCATGATCGGCGCGGTTTCCTCGCCCTTCTTCAGGTTCAGCTCATAATAGACGTTGGGGGTGCCGGGGTGGATTTCGATGGCGTCCTCGGCCATGGCGGCCGGGGCGTTCATGTAGGCCGGCAGGATCTCCAGGTCAACCTTCACCTTGGCAGCGGCGGCCTTGGCGTTCTCCTTGGTGTCGGCGCAGACGATAGCCACTACGTCGCCGTACTGGAAGATCTTGGTGTCGTTGAGGATCGGGCGGTCCCAGCCATCCCCCTTGTTGGTGGGGAAGGTGATCAGGCCGGTGATCCGGTTCTTCCCCTTGACATCCTTGTGGGTGACCACCTTGACGACGCCCGGCATCTTCTCTGCCTCGGAGGTGTCGATCCCCTTGATGATGGCGTGGGAGACCTCGGGCTGCACCAGGGCGCACTGCAGGGTCCCTGTGGGGAGCTGGGTCCCCATGTCGTCGCCGAAATCCCAGGTGCCGGTCACCTTGGCGACGGAGGTCGGCCGCGGATAGCAGGTGCCGTACACCTTGCCGTCGGCCGGCAGCTTGAACTCAAGGTTGGAGGCCGGCATCTCGCCGCGCAGCACCTTGGCGGCGTCCATGACCGCATCGACGATCATCCGGTAGCCCGTGCAGCGGCAGGCGTTGCGGTTCTTCTGGAACCAGTCCCGAACCTCTTCGCGGGTCGGCTTCGAATTCACATCGAGCAGCGCCTTGGCGGAGACGATGAAGCCGGGGGTACAGAAACCGCACTGGAGGGCGCCGTGAAACATGAACGCCTGCTGGAGGGGGTGAAGGTTCAGCGGCGTGCCGATCCCCTCGATGGTGAGGATCTGTGCCCTGTTTTCGACCCGCTTCATCTTCACCACGCAGGACCGCACCAGCTTGCCGTCGACGATGACGTTGCACGCCCCGCACTGGCCGGTGCCGCAACCCACTTTCGTTCCGGTCAGATGGAGCTGCTTGCGCAGTACATCGGACAGGAGCGCTTCCTGGTCAACGATCAGCGTTCTTTCGATGCCGTTGACGACGAGGACCTTCTTGACCATTCTTTCCTCCTTCTGGGAAATATGACCGGGCCGGATGCCCGGTTCTGCTAATCTGCCGAATCCGGCTGGCGGCAACGACCCGGCTACTTGCCGAAACCGCAATCCGGGTAGCGGCATTCGGGACACGCCGAACAAAAGCCGCCGTGCCCCAGTGCGGTGATATCGGCCCTGCTCACCGTTTCTCCCGCCAGCAGCCGGGGGACGACCAGATCGAAGACCGTGGCCTTGCGGTACATGGCGCAGCCGGGCAGACCGATGATCGGCACCGTGCCGATATACGCCAGCATGAACATGGCGCCCGGGAAGGTGGGAGAGCCGTAAGTGACCACTTTGCCGCCGGCGGCGCGAATGCTGGCGGGGGTGCGGTCATCGGGATCGACCGACATGCCGCCGGTTGCCACGACCATCTCGGCGCCCTCCGCGATCAGGCCGTGAATCGCCTTGACCGTCATGGGGACGCTGTCCGAGACGAGGACCTGCCGCGTCACCGTGCTCCCCAGTTTGGCGAATTTCTCCTTCACGACTGGACCGAACTTGTCTTCGATCCGGCCGTGAAAAACTTCGTTGCCGGTGGTCACCAGGCCGACTTTCAGGGACCTGAACGGCTTGACGCTGATCACCGGGGAGTGCTCCCGGCAGATCTTCTCGACCTGGAGGATTCTGTCCTCATCGGTAAAAAGGGGGATGATGCGGGTGCCGCCGATCTCTTGCCGGGCGAGGACCTGCCGGTCGGTGTGCAACGTCGCCAGGACCACCTCATCGATGGCGTTGATCCGGTTCAGGGCCGCCACGTTAACCTTGAACAGCCCTTCGGTGGCCGCCGTCATGGTGACCTTTCCCTCGACCGGCTCCGTGAACCGGATGCCTTCGCCGATCGCCGCCCTGGCAATCCTCAGCGCCGCCTCGTTCTCGTGCACAAACCCCTCTTTCAGATCGAGGACGTAGATGTTGTCCTTGCCGAGGTTGAGGAGTTTGGGGACATCGCCCGCCTCGATGACATGTCCCTTTTTGAAGGCCCGACCGGCGAATTCCCCCGGGACGATGCGGGTGATGTCGTGGAAGAGAACCCTTCCTACCGCTTCCTGGACTGGTATTTCTCTCATCATGGTTCTGGTACCCCTTTTGGATCGCACCCGTGAAAATTGTCGTGGACAAAAAACCCGCACCAATACCTGACTATCCGGTATCAATGCGGGTTTCGTTAGGTCTGCTTTGGGCAGAGGACGAAATGAGCGCCTTGCTGATTAGGTTCGTATTTTAGTTCAATGGTGGTGTTGGCACTGGTGGCCGCCCTCGCCGGCGGAGCACCTTCCCTCCAGGTGGCTCTGCTGAACGGTCACTTCCGGCAGGCTGTTCTCGGCGAACGGCGCGATGTTTTCGGCCAGAACCGGAGAAAGCGCCTGATAGACCTTGAACCCGCACAGGTTCATCACCCGCACCGATTCATCGCCAATGCCGCCGACAATGATGCCGGCCAGTTGCTGGCCCTTGAGAGCACTGAAGGGATTGCAGCCGCCGAAGGGATTGCTCGGATCGCAATTGGCAATGACGGTGCTCTGCCGGGTCAGGGTATCAACGATGAGAAACAGCGGCGCCGAAGCGAAATGGCCATAGATTTTGCTTTCCATTCCTTCGTCGGTTACCACGGGAAAACACAGCTTCATGAAAAACCTTCCTTTCGAAAACTATTCATTGCCCCTATGGCTGCAGGGTACCGCGAACACCGTCACCGGCCATGGAGGTTTTTAAGGGTATAGGTTCCGCATAAGGTGCATTGGGACTTGTACTGTCCAAGGTGCCGGTAGCAGAACCATGAACCACACTCGGTGCAGCGTTTTACCCGATAATCGTCCGGATCAGCCGCATCACCACAGATTGCGCATGTTTCTTGTGCCATCGTCTCTCCTGCTTAAAATCGATCAGTAACTCTTCCGGTTTTTCCGCTTCCCCGGTTCGGAGTGCCCGGGTAGCCGGGTGCCCGCTGAGGCTCATTTGAAGGTCTCGGTCTTTTTCAGGTAGCTCACCCCGCCGTCCTTGAAGGTGATGACCAGTTCGCCGTTGAACTGGTCGGGAATGAGTCCCAGGCCGAGAAAAGTCCTGGCGACCGTCCTTTTCCAGGCGTTCGTATCACCAACTGCCGGCGCCGTCTTCACTTCGGGGCGCTTTCCGCATTTAACCTGCGTCATCGTTCTTCCTCCCAGACCGCACCCGCGTGGCCGACTGTACCAATGCCGGGGGTTCCTGTGACGGCTGCGTATTCTGCCCTGCCTGACAGCCACCGTGGGTCTTTCCCTAGAGCAGAATGCATGCCAGCAACAAAACGATGTTCTTTGATTTCGTATACGACATGTGAGGCAAGGCAGCCGGTCGCCACGATCGCACCGTGGATCTTTGTGTTTCTTTGTCATTGCAGCGGGTTAAGGGCGGGAAGGGGGTTTTGGCGCCCGTTTGCGATGAGAAGAGGACCGCTTTCGCGGGCCTTTTCCGAATCGGGTGGGCATGTTGCAGGGCGACGCAGGCCGGGAGCAAATGTGTCCCGGAATGGCGCACAATTAAACTTTGCCAATCTAAAATCCAACCAAAAGCAACTCGAAATTACCAAATCTTACAATGGTCTTGATCCGAGCGGCTGTAGTCTGGTATGTTTCATAGAACTTGATTTTAGGAGATCCACAGTGAGCAAGTTCCCCCTGGTCAGTATGGTCAAGATCAGTCGGGCCCGGGAATTTTTCTTTTCCCAGGGGATGGTCCCCCATGGCCTGATTTCCGAGACCATCGTCCGTTCCTGGGAACGCTCCGCGGCCCAGGAGTTGCCCGCGGATACCGGGATTTGCGCCAACCCGCCCTGTTCGGGCGAGCATCTGGCCGCCCGCCAGGAGAAGTGCCGCGATCTCCTGCACCACTCCCTGCCGGTCATGGAAAACCTCTACGAACAGATCATCCATACCTCCAGTATGGTCCTGTTGACCGATGCAGGCGGGGTGGTTCTGCACTCCATCGGCGACCCCGGCTTCGTCGGCCGGGCCGACAAGGTCTCCCTTAAGCCTGGCGGTGTCTGGGCCGAAGGGGTGCGCGGCACCAACGCCATCGGCACCGCCCTGGTTGAAGAGGCGCCCGTAGTGGTACACAGCGCCGAGCACTACGTGGCTGCCCACCATTTCCTTACCTGTTCCGCTTCGCCGATCTTCGACCCGCACGGCAGGGTCCTCGGGGTCCTCGACGTTTCGACCGACAGCCGGGCGCAGCAACAGCACACCATGGCCCTGGTGCGGATTTCCGCCCAGCAGATCGAAAACCAGCTCTTTTCGTCCGCCTTCGGCCAGGATCTGGTATTGCACTTTCATGTCCGGCCCGAATTCATAGGCACTCTCTACGAAGGGATCGCGGTCTTCGCCGCCGACGGCAGGATGGTGGCCGCCAACCGCAGTGCCCTGCTGCACCTCGGCCTCGATCGCTACCAGACCGACAATCAGGGGTTTTCCTCTCTCTTCGACATTCCCTTTGAAAGTCTGCGGTACCAAGCCGGAGCATTCGTCCAGCCGGTCCAACAACTGCGCACCCACAGCGGCATGGTCGTCTTCTGCCGTGTCAAATGCGGCCGGACCGGCCCGTCCAGGGGGCTGATTCTCCAGCCTGCAGCCACGCCCCGGAGCGGTGCCGATACTGCCGAAGAGCGCCCATTGGAGGAGCTCGAAGCCGGCGACCCGACGATGCAAAAGGTCATCGCCAAGGCGCGCAAGGTGCTGGGGCACGAAATCCCGGTGCTGATCGAGGGGGATTCGGGGACCGGCAAGGAGCTCTTCGCCCAGGCCATGCATCGCAGCGGCCCGCGCCGCAATGGATCATTCGTGGCGTTGAACTGCGCTGCCCTGCCCGAGGGGCTGATCGAGGCGGAACTCTTCGGCTACGAGGAAGGGGCCTTTACCGGCGCCAAACGCAAGGGTAACATCGGCAAGATCCGGCAGGCCGACGGCGGGACGCTGTTTCTCGACGAGATCGGCGACATGCCGTTGCAACTCCAGGCCCGTCTGCTGCGCATCCTCCAGGAGCGCACCGTCGCGCCGCTGGGCGGCAGCGAATCACACCGGGTCGATTTCGCCCTGATCTGCGCCACCAACCGCAAGATCCGCGAAGAAATTGCCGCCGGGCGTTTTCGCGAAGACCTCTATTATCGCCTCAACGGCCTGATCATCAACCTGCCGCCGCTGCGCGAGCGGGCTGACCGCCTGGCCCTGGCCGGCCGCATCGTCGCCGAGCTCGCCGGTCCAGGCCGCTCCGTCCGCCTGAGCGGAGAAGTGATGTCGATTTTCCGCGACCACCCCTGGCCCGGCAACCTCAGGCAGATGCACAACGTGCTGCGCACCGCCGTGGCGCTGCTTGGCGACGACGATGAGATCACCCGCGAGCACCTGTCGGACGACTTTCTGGAGCAGTACCAGCCGTTAGACTCGGCGCCTGTCGATCCAGCCGCCCCGCCCCTGGCGGTTCCGCCGGCAAGCCTGGATTGCCTGGAAACGGTGGCGATCCGCCAGGCCGTCGCCGACTGCGGCGGCAACATCTCGGCTGCCGCCCGCCGTCTCGGAATCAGCCGCAACACCCTCTACCGCAAATGCAAGAAGCAGGGTGGCCAGCCATGAATCTGACCCTTTCGCACCCCTCCTTCTTCTCCTTCCCACCATGTTTACGTAAGCTGAGCCGCTGTAGCTTTCCTGGAAATCACCTTCTACTATCATTTTCTGGTCGGTCACGGGGCTGCAGGAACAGTTCTGCCGGCAATTGCATTTATTGAGGGGGCTGATACAAAGAGCCCTATATCTGTCAACAGGAAAGGGATAAACATGAAAATCTCTCGAAGCTACTTGACTTTTGTTGCACTTCTCTTCCTTTCGATTCCATGGTCCGCATCAGCCGATTCCTTGAATCTTCATGCGGCAGGAAGCCTGAAGGCCGCCCTTGGCGATGTGGTGGCTTCCTATGAAAAAACCTACAAGACGAAAGTGACCACAAAGTTTGGCCCCAGCGGCCTGTTGAGAAAGGCCATTGAAGAAGGTGAAAAACCGGATGTTTTCGCTTCTGCGGATATGACTCACCCCGAGAAGCTCGCAGCCAGCGGATGGGGAGGTCCGGTTGTGTTGTTTACGCGTAATCAGCTTTGTGCCTTGGCTCAGCCTGATTTAGAGATAACAACCGAAAATCTCCTGAATACCCTTCTGGACCAGAAGGTAAGGGTGGGCACTTCGACACCAAAAGCAGACCCAAGCGGAGACTATGCCTGGGAGCTCTTCAGGAAGACAGATACGGTAAAAGAGGGGAGCTTTTCGACGCTTTCCGGAAAGGCGCTCCAACTCACTGGCGGGCAAGACAGTGCAAAGGCTCCTGAAGGACGCAACCAATACGGATGGGTAATGGGCGAGAAGAAGGCCGATGTCTTCCTTACCTACTGTACCAATGCTGTATTGGCCAAAAAAGAAGTGCAAGCCCTCAAGGTTATCAGGATACCTGAAAATCTTTCAGTAGGAGCCGATTACGGCCTGTTGGTCAGGGATGGGGCATCGAGTGAGGCATGGCGGTTGGCCATGTATATTTTGTCACCTGAGGGCCAAAAGATCCTGAGAGACTATGGGTTTGACGCCACAGCGATTCCGGAAGAACAATAAAAGCAACTCAAGGACGGCCTGATTTTCTAGGGATTTTTTAGACAGAATCTTCCCGGTCCAAAAGGCCATCGCCGGGCGGAAGGGTGAAAAAGGTTCGAATAACGTCCAGCGTGGGGAGCCAGCAAAACAGGCGGCCGATTTCCTCTGTGAAATCGGCCGCTTTTGCTATTTTTCGGCTTTTTTCTGAAAAACTCTCCGGAACTAATCATTTACAAATTCAGAAACTTGAAAGTTCGAGTCCGGCTTGGATGGGGTCATAGCTTCGGGGCTTTTTCTCATCCGAGGCCCATCTAAAGCCGGGAGCGGATGAGGCGATCCCGCGCCTCCCTCATGCCGTCCAGGATCGGCTCCACGACATCGGCAGGAAAAGAAGGGGGTAACTGGTCCGTTACCGCCTGGATCACCTCGTCCATCCTGTCCAGAAGGCCGTCGACGATGGTCTTAATCTCTTCTGCGGGGAAGCGGCAGGACTGAGCCGTCCCAAGCCAGTGCCGATGCAGGATTCTGGCCCAGTCATAGTGCCGGTTCTTTCCCCTGACGGCCATCGCCATCCTGAGATCGGTCTGGCGCAACTGCCGCTTCGCGACGAGGGGGTAGGCGGACAAGATGTCGTAGGCGGGAGTGAGCCGGAAGCTTCCTCCCGGAAGTAGGAAAATGCTGAAGTTCTTCGCATGGCCATCGATGGCGCCGAGTAGCCAGAAAACGACCTGCATGGCCATGAACGTTCGCCGGTCGGCAAGTCCCTCGCTGGACCCGAAGAGGAATTCCATGATCCTCTCGATGCCGGGCCCGCCATCGCTCTCGTATTTCAGAGCGGGAGGCACGCCCAGCGCCTGGCACATGTCCTCCTGGGGCAGACGGATGATCCAGGAGCGGTCCTCGGCCCAGCGACGGTCGAACCGCTCGACCACCAACACCTTGACGGTGTCGAAAGTGGCTATCTCGGCGCCGGCGACCGGAATCCCGTAGGCCTTCAGGATCAGGTGGCAGAGCCACTCGTTTTCGACACTGTCGCTCAAGTCCATGTTGCTGTGCTCGATGCGGCCGATCGGCAGCTTGAAGATGTGGGTGGTCGGGGTGGCGCCCAGTGGCCGATGCCACTCTCCGTCCACACGGAGCAGGGCCGTTTTCTCCTGCGCCCCCGCGATCGAGATGCGAAACTCGGTGTCCGCTCCCATGCCAAGGGGCATGGTCCTGTAGTTGCGCAGCGTCTCTGCGATCTGCGCCTCCGTGAGCAGCTCCGAATCGACCCTTCGGATATCCATAGATGCATCCTCCGGGAGGAGCTGCAGGGCGCCGACGCAGTCCCGGCCGATGTGCCATAACAGATCGAAGCTCCTGTTCGTTCTCGCCCCGAACTGGGCCTGGATGCGGTTCCTGATCGGTTGACTGTCTGGGAGCAGGTTGCCGAAGAAGTTCTCGACCACCTCGCCCGAGTGTTTCCGGCTGCTCAACGGCAAGGAGAGGGAGAGCGGGCGGCGGGCTTCGGAGCCCAGCCACTCCTCGGCATAGGTCATTTCCAGCTTGCCGGCCGCATTCTGGAGC
>DATBML010000220.1:0-5317 GCA_036554885.1 Desulfuromonadales bacterium | reverse complement strand
CTGGCTCCGGGAAAGTCTGTGCTATACTGAAAACAGGCAGGAAGGCACCCTTTAATCCGGGCGGGCATTGGGCCCGGCGGCGCAAAGGGCGCAAGCAGTGCAGGGAGGTATGCATGGCCGAGCTGAACACCCAGGAAAGAGTGAAGAAGGTCGAATCCGGTCTTGACAGGAATCTCGAACGTCTTGACGAGGATCTGGACATCATGGAACGGCATGCCGCCGAGATTGTGGAGGTGGAGGATACGATCCAGGAGGCGATGCGCAAGTGGGATCGCGAGCACAAGGATGCGAGCCTCCATAGCATACCGAAGCCCCGCAAGCATCTCCGCTGACAATTTCATATTGCCCAATCAACGAAAAGGGCCCTCCGGCAGGGGGGCCCTTTTCGTTGGTACAGTCGCAACCACTCAATCGGTCGTTTTTTCGCTCACACCACGATCAGGTTCGCCGGACTCTTCCGCTCGTTGCTCGCCCTCGGCCCGGATCGCCTCGACCTCTTCCTCCAGGGTGGCGGCTATGTGCTTGAGGCTGTCCAGCTTCTGCAGCAGCGCACGGACTTCTTCCCTTGCGAGCAGATCCGTCTGGCCGCTTCCCCGCAGGCTGTCGATCAGCATGCCCAGATCGGCATAGGTGTGTGATAATTTCTTGTGCAGGGAACCCAGGTCGATCTTCTTCTGCACGATCCGCTTGTACCGGTCGGCCTTGATGGTCGCCGAATGGAAGGTCTTGCGGGTGGTTTCCCACAGCTTTTCCGTGGGCATCTTTTTCCCTCCCTGCTTTTCGCCCGGGTCGGTCATCGTGCGCTCCTGGAGTTGCTCTGCATGCGTGTTAAAATGCAGAGCAATGATAACAGCTTGCTGCTGTCGGTCAAGCCGGAGAGGGAGGATTTGACCGGCTTTGTTCTTGCTCCGGCTGCCAAGATGGTCTAAACTCCTGAACAATTTTTATGGCGCTTCCGGCCGCGTCTGCCGGAGAAGGAGTGAAGATGGCTGAAGCGGGCAAGACCAAGTTCCAGATCGACCTGCGACGATACCTGCGGGAGACGGAAGAGAATCGGGATCTGACCCGACTCATCTGCGAGATCACCGATGCATCCAAGTACATCGTCAACGCCATCCGCACGGGCGATCTCGGCGTCGCGGGCACCTCCAACCTCTATGGCGAGGAGCAGCTGGCGCTGGATGTCCTCTCCGACCGGATCATGCGCAAGCGCCTGATGCACTCCGGAGTGGTGGCCAACATCGTCTCCGAGGAAACCAGCGAGATCATCCCCGTCTCCCCCGACTGCGTCGGCAAGTACTCTGTCGCCTACGATCCCCTCGACGGCTCCTCGTTGGTCGACGTCAACCTGGCCGTGGGGACGATCGTTTCGATCTACGAAGGGTGCGATCTGCTCCAGCCGGGGCGCAACCAGGTGGCGGCCCTCTATATCCTTTACGGGCCGCGCACGACCATGGTCCTCTCCACCGGCAAGGGGGTTCATGAATTCGCCATGAACCAGCTCATGGAGTACGACCTCATCCGCGAGAACATCACCGTGGCGCCCAAGGGGAGCATCTACTCGCCCGGCGGCCAGCGCAACCTCTACACGCCGGGGACGGAGAACTTCGTGCGGCAGATGGAGGAGCGGGGGGCGAAGCTGCGCTACAGCGGCGGCCTGGTGCCGGACGTCAACCAGATCCTGCTCAAGGGGAAGGGAGTCTTCCTCTATCCGCACCTGCAGGGGAAACCCGACGGCAAGCTGCGCCTGCTCTACGAGCTCAATCCGATGGCTTTCCTCATGGAACAGGCCGGCGGCGCCGCCTCCACCGGGCGGCAGCGGATCCTTGACCTGGTGCCGAAGGGGATCGACGACCGGGCGCCGGTCTTTATCGGCTGCAAGGAGGATGTGGCGCTGGCGGAGCAATTGGTCGCCGAGCTGGGGTAGGGGAACGAAAGAGGGGATGAAGAGGTAGAACAAAGGAGGCAGGCCGCAGGGCCTGCCTCCTTCTTTTCAGCCGCAGATCTCGAAGGCTTTATGAGGCCAACCCCACTTACTCTGACCAGCATGCCCTTGTTTACCCCTTTCCCCACCGCCCGTCAATGAACTTTCGTTAAATGAAAAAAGGGCGGGTAACACACCCGCCCCTTCCGGCTTCCGAGTAGCATAGCCGCTCCTGATTACTTTGTTTTCGCCCCCGCCGCAGCAGGTGCCTTCGCCACCACCGGCCGAGGCGCGGCGCCGACGATCCGGGCGAAGGTGCTCCCCTGGGCACTGTTATTCAGCAGGAAGCGCGGCAGCTTCATGAGCGAATCCGCCGGTCCGGCGGGGTGGGCCTCGATGGTGAAGGTCGCCACGTACCCGGCGGCCGCCGCCCGCCGGAGCAGGTCGTCGTCGTAGATGCCGAACGGCCAGGCGAGCAGGTCGACCGGTCCGCCCAGTTCCTTCTCCAGCTTCGTTTTCGCCTTGCCCAGCTGCGACGTCACCAGTTTGTCGAATTCCGCCGCCGAGAGCTTTTTCCTCTCCTGCTTGAAGTTGGGATGCCAGTAGGTATGCGACTGCACGTCGAAGAGGCCGGTCGCCTTCACTTCCCGCAGCTGCTCCCAGGTCATGGCGTAATTGGCGTTGGAGACCGCCGAGGGGTAGGAGAAGATGGTTACCGGCACCCGGTACTGCTTCACCAGCGGCAGCATGTCTGTGTAGACCGACTTGTGGGCGTCGTCGGCGACGATGACCACCGACTTGGGAGTCGGCGCCGGGCCTTTTTTCAGGTAATAGTCGACCAGCTGCCGCAGGGGGATGACCTTGTAGCCGTTCTCCTTGAGGTACTTCAGGTGCGACTCGAAGACCGGCGTGGTGATCGTCATGCTGTCGGCCACGGTCGGCCCGAAGCGGTGGTAGAGAAGGATCGGGACGCTGAAGTCGGCAGCGGCGGCAAAGGCGGAAGAGCAGAAGAGGGGGAACAGGGCGAGCAGGACAAGGAACTTCTTCATTTGGACATAACCTCGCTGGGTGATAAGAACCGGCAACAGGATACGCCTTTCCATGGTGCGAGGGAAGGGGGAAAAATACGAAGAGCCCGGTGGCATTTGCCACCGGGCTCTTAACATCCAACAAAGCTGGAAATTTCTTACTTGAGCAGTTCCTTGACCTTCTCGTAGCCCATGTTGTAGGCCTTCTTGTTCAGCTCCAAGAAGGCTTCCGGGACGCGGGAGAGGACGGCCTTCTCGCCGGCTTCGCGGGAGACGGCGTCGGTCAGGGCGATCATCGCGCCGAGGGCGACGACGTTGGCGACGATCTCGCGGCCGATGTCATCCTTGGCGGTGCGGGTGATGGGGAACTTGTAGGTCTTGAAATCCCCTTGCGGCTCGCGCTTGACGAAGTCCGAGTCGAGCAGCAGCACGCCGCCGGCCTTGATGCCGTTGGCGTACTTGTCGGCCGACTCCTGGGTCATCGCCAGGCAGGCGTCGACGATGGTCGCCTTGGGGTAGTCGATCGGGCCGTCGGAGATGATGACCTCCGACTTGGAGGCGCCGCCGCGGGCTTCGGGGCCGTAGCTCTGGGACTGGACGGCGTGTTTTCCTTCAACGATGGACGCCGCTTCGGCCAGGATGATGCCGGCGGTGATCAGGCCCTGACCACCGGCGCCGGAAAATCTAATCTCATATCTTTTAGCCATGGATCGGTTCTCCTTGTGATGATCAGGCGCCCTGCGCCTTGGCAATGACCTTGGCGTACTGTTCGCAGTACTCGGGCTTCTCTTCCTTGTAGAGGACGCCGGTCAGGACCTTGCCCTTGAGCTGCTCGGCAGTCATCTTCGAGGCGGCGGCCACCGGTACGGCGATCTCCTTGAGCCGCTTCATCATGTCGACGACGCTGCGGAACTTGTTGCGGCGGCCGTAGGTGGTCGGGCAGTCGTCGAGAACCTCGATGACCGCCATCCCCTTGTGCTTGATCCCCTCGGCGATCAGCTTGTCGATCTGGGTGGCGTGGAAGCTGGTGGTGCGGGCCACGAAAGTGGCACCGGCGCCGATGGCCAGCTTGCTGATGTCGAAGATCGGGTCGGGGTTGCCGTAAGGGGTGGTGGAAGCCTTGTCGCCGGTCGGGGTGCAGGGGGAGAACTGGCCGCCGGTCATGCCGTAGATGAAGTTGTTGAAGATGACGTAGGTCATGTCGATGTTGCGGCGGCAGGCGTGGATGAAGTGGTTGCCGCCGATGGCGGTGCCGTCGCCGTCGCCGCCGACGACGATCACGTTCATCTCGGGCTTGGCCATCTTGACGCCGGTGGCGAAGGCCGCGGCCCGGCCGTGGGCGGTGTGCAGGGTGTTGAAGTCGACGTAGCCGGGCAGACGGCTGGCGCAGCCGATACCGGAGACGATGGCGGTGTTGTTCTTGTCGAGACCGCAGCTGTCGATGGCCCGGATCAGACCCTTCATGGCGATGCCGTGGCCGCAGCCCGGGCACCAGATGTGGGGCAGCTTTCCGGGACGCAGGTATTTATCGTAATCGTAAGCCATGTTACTTGACCTCCTTGACCTGGGCCATGATTTGACCGGGGTTGATCGGCTCGCCGTCGACGCGGCCGATGCTGATGACCGGGCAGGCACCCTTGATGACGCGCTCCACTTCGAGGTTCATCTGCCCGAGGTTGAGCTCGGGAACGATGATCGCCTTGACCTTCTTGCCCAGAGCGGCGACGCGCTTCTCGGGGAAGGGCCAGAGAGTGATGGGGCGGAACAGGCCGGCCTTGACGCCCTCCTTGCGCAGTTCGTTGACCGCGTAGCGGGCGGAGCGACTGGTGGAGCCGTAGGCGAAGATGAGCACGTCGGCGTCCTCGGTCAGGTACTCGTCGTTTTTCTCGATGTCGGCGCGGGCGGCCTCGCCCTCGACCTTGCGGATCTGGCGGCGCTCTTCGTTGTCGACGTACTCGGCCTTGGTGGTCGGGAAGCCGTCCTGAGCCTTGTTCAGACCGGTAACGTGGAAGCGGTAACCGGAGCCGAAGGCGGCCAGCGGCGGCACGTCGCCGAAGGAGGTGTCGTAGGGCTTGTATTGCTCGGGCGGGACGGTCGGCTTGGCACGGTCGATCACTTCGAGGTCGCCCGGCTCGGGGAACTCGATGCGCTCGCGCATGTGGCCGACGATCTCGTCATAGAGGACCTGCACCGGCATGCGGTATTTCTCGGCCAGATTGAAGGCGCGCACCGTCTCGCTGAAGATCTCCTGGCAGGAGGCGGGAGCGAGAGCGATGGCGGCGTGATCGCCGTGGGTGCCCCAGCGGGCCTGCATGACGTCGGACTGGCCCGGGCCGGTCGGCATACCGGTGGAGGGGCCGCCGCG
>DATBML010000199.1:0-4961 GCA_036554885.1 Desulfuromonadales bacterium | reverse complement strand
CATAGCTGTCGTCGGCATTCTTGGTGAACTGCACCCCCCAGTCGATGAGGTCGTGAATCGCCTGCGGACCGCTTTCCACAACGAGCCTGACCACATCTTCATTGGAGAGGAAGGCGCCGGCTACCATGGTGTCGCGAATGTGGGAGTCGAACGAGTCCTCGGCGGAAATGACCGAAGCGATTCCACCCTGGGCCAGGTTGGTTGCGGTTTCCGAGATTTCCCGCTTGGTTACAATGCAGACGGTGCCGTGATTGGCAACTTTGAGGGCATAGGAGAGGCCGGCGATGCCGCTGCCGATGACCAGAAAATCCGATGTAATTTTCATCTAGTAGCCTCACGGGGCGCAGCGCCCGGTCCGGGCTTTGCCAGCGCCGAGGGACATCCTCTCGCCGGTTTCCAGCCCTCTGAGCGTCCCATTATCGATTCGCGGACCCCTCTTGTCAAGGTTTTTGCCGGGCTAAATGGGTTGAAATACAGTGGGTTTTGAGCTATAGTCCGTAGCGTTTGCGAGAGGATGAAGCATGCCGAGCATCTCCTGCCATGGCAAATCAGCTCTTTTGGGGCTGGCCCTGCTGCTCCTTCTGCCCCTCTCCGCCCGGGCGGATATCTACAAGTACGTCGACGCTAACGGTGTCGTTCATTTCACCAATACCCCGACCAGCAGCCAGTACAATCTCTATCTCAAGGAACGCAGTTCCGGCTCCTTTTCCGGCGCCTCTTCCGGCGACGGGTCGATTCGCGCGATCATCAGCCGGCATGCGGCGACCTTCCGGCTCGAGGAAGCGCTGGTGCGGGCGGTGATCAAGGCGGAGAGCGGCTACAACCCCCGAGCCGTATCCAAAAAGGGGGCGCAGGGACTCATGCAGTTGATGCCCGAAACGGCCCGGCTGCTGAAGGTTCGCGACCCGCTCGACGTGGACGAAAATATCCGGGGCGGCAGCCGCTACCTGCGGCTGATGCTCGACGAGTTCAACGGCAATCTCGACCTTGCCCTGGCTGCCTATAACGCCGGTCCCAATGCAGTCCGTCGTCACGGCGGCATCCCGCCTTATGTAGAGACACGCACCTACGTCGACAGGGTCAAGACGTACATGCGAAACTACCGGCAGGGCAAGGACGCCTGGTTATGAATTTTCGCTCGGGGTTGCTCAACCTGCCGAACCTCCTGACCCTGGCGCGAATCGCCGCTATTCCGGCGGTGGTGATCCTCCTTCTGTTCGATACCCGTACCAGCAGTTTCTTTGCCGCCGCGGTTTTCGGCGCCGCCGCCATCACTGATTGGCTGGACGGCTGGCTGGCCCGCAAGTGGCGAGTCGTCACCGTGCTGGGCAAGTTTCTCGACCCTCTGGCCGACAAGCTCATCGTCATGGCGGCACTGATCATGCTCATTCCCCATGGACGTGTTCCGGCCTGGGCAGTTTTTCTGATTTTGGCCCGGGAAATGGTTGTTACCGGTCTGCGTTCCATCGCCTCCGCCGAAGGGATCGTCATCTCCGCCAGCGACCTGGGGAAATACAAGACGATCTTCCAGATGACCGCCATCCCCGGACTGCTTCTGCACTACGATTACTACTGGCTGTTCGGTCTGCGCTGGGAACTTTTCCATGTCAACATGCACAACTTCGGTATTTTCTATTTTTACGTCGCCTTCCTCATGACCCTGTGGTCTGGTGGCGATTATCTCTTTAAATTCTTTAAGGTTATTGCCAGATAGATGATTTCGGAGCCTGTCATTTTTTGCCGAATTTTTTATTGACTTGGGAAATGCCTTTTGTTATACATAAGCCCGCTCGCGACAGCGGGCTCAAAAGTGAGCGGGAATAACTCAGTGGTAGAGTGCAACCTTGCCAAGGTTGAAGTCGCGGGTTCGAATCCCGTTTCCCGCTCCAGAAAAGTACAGACCCCAGGATCACCGGTCCTGGGGTTTTTTGCTGTCTGCGTCGCCCCGGACCGGGGCCAGGGAAGCGCTCGAACATGAATGTCGATACCCGTTTTTTTGCCACCGTGCCGCGACGGATGGAGCACCTGCTGGTCGAGGAGTTGCGTCGGCTCGGCGCCATGGAGATCCAGGAGAGTCGCTCCGGCGTCTATTTCACCGGCGGCCTCGAAACGGCGCTGCGGGTCTGTCTCTGGTCGCGCCTGGCGAGCCGGGTCCTGCTTCCTCTGGGCGAATTTCCGGCCGCCACTCCCGAGCATCTCTATGCCGGAGCGGCGGCCATCGCCTGGGAAGAGCATCTGGCGTCGGAGGGAACGCTGGCGGTCGATTGTACCCTGACGGCCTCGCGCCTCAACCATTCCCACTATGCGGCACTCAAGGTCAAGGATGCCGTCGTCGATCGCTTCCGAAACCGCTGCGGTATTCGCCCTTCGGTTGCCGTGGAACGTCCGCACCTGCGGATCAATGTACATGTCCATCGGGACGTGGCGACGATCAGCCTCGATCTCTCCGGGGAGAGCCTACATCGTCGGGGATACCGGGAAGAGGGGGGGGCGGCGCCGCTGAAGGAGAATCTGGCGGCCGCCATCCTGCTCAAGGCCGGCTGGCTCGAAATGGCGCAGAAAAGCGCAGTCCTGGTCGACCCGATGTGCGGCTCAGGCACACTGCCGATCGAGGCGGCGCTCATGGCCGCCGACATCGCCCCGGGGCTGCTGCGCTCCTACTTCGGTTTTTCGGGCTGGCTGGGGCATGACCCCCGGCTCTGGCAGCAACTGGTCACGGAGGCCGAGACACGGCGGTTGGCGGGACTGGCGCGGCTTCCCCTCATAGTCGGTTACGATGCCAACCCGGCGGCTGTTCGCGCCGCCTGGGCCAATCTCGAGCGAGCCGGATTGGCAGGGCGGGTTCATTTCGAGCGGCGCGACGTCGGCGAGTTCGCGCCGCCGTCCGCCGGCGGTGAGCGGGTCGGCCTGGTGGTCGTCAATCCGCCCTACGGCGAGCGCCTCGGCGAGGTAGAGGAGCTGCACGGCCTATACCGAACCCTGGGTGAGCGTCTGAGGAGCTGCTTTCTCGGCTGGAACGCCGCCGTCTTCACCGGCAACCCGGAACTCGGCAGGGATCTCGGCCTGCGTGCCCGGCGCCTGCACACTCTTTTCAACGGAGCCCTGGAATGCCGTCTGCTGCAGTTTGAAGTGGCCCCGGAATGGTTCGCCGCTCTGCCTGACGAGCACCGCAGCAGGACCCATGCGGCTGCTGCCGCGAGCCTCGGGGAAGGGGCGGAGATGTTCGCCAACCGGCTGCGCAAGAATCTGCGAAATTTAGGGCGCTGGGCCCGGCAGAACGGCATCACCTGCTACCGGCTCTACGATGCCGACCTGCCGGAGTATGCCGTCGCTGTCGATGTCTACGAACGGTGGGTGCACGTCCAGGAGTACGAAGCCCCCTCCACCATCGACCCGCAGAAGGCCGAGAGCCGCCTGCGCGACGTTCTGGCGGTGCTGCCGACGGTCCTCGAGGTTCCTGCCGAGAACGTTTTCCTGAAGGTGCGTCGGCGGCAGAAGGGGACGTCCCAGTACCAGAAATTCGACCGCCGCGGCGAGTTTCACGAAGTGCACGAGGGGGATTGCCGTTTTCTGGTCAATTTCACCGACTATCTCGACACCGGGCTGTTTCTCGACCACCGCCCGACCCGGCAACTGCTTCGGGCGCTGGCGGCCGGGAAGCATGTCCTCAACCTCTTCGGCTACACCGGAGCGGCTACGGTGTATGCCGCTGCCGGTGGCGCCCGCGCAACCACTACCGTCGACCTGTCGCAGGTTTACCTCGACTGGGCACAGCGCAATCTGGCGTTGAACGGATTCTCCGGGGCGCCGCATGAGTTCGTCCGCGCCGACTGTCTGGAGTGGCTGCAGCGGGAGCGCCGCCGGTTCGACCTCATTTTCCTCGACCCGCCGACCTTCTCCACCTCCAAGCGCATGGAAGCCACCTTCGACGTGCAGCGCGATCACATTCCGCTGCTACGGGCGGCGGCCGGCCTGCTTGCCCCCGGTGGCGTGCTGATCTTTTCCAACAATAACCGCCGCTTCAGGATGGACCGCGAATCGCTGCCGGAGCTGCAGATCGAGGAGATCACCCGACAGACCATCCCTCGCGACTTCGAGCGCAACCCACGAATCCACAACTGCTGGAGAATCACTCTCCCCGCCGGGAATTGACCTGGGTCATGTCCTGACACCTCCCGCCTGAGCATAATGGGTCGCATGCCGGCAATGACCGGCCCATTCTGTTGCAAAAGGAGTTCCCCGGTGAAAATTCTGTTCTCCCTTCTCGCGCTGCTGCTTACCACCTCTGCCGGCCTGGCCGCTCCGGCCATCACCTGCCACTGCTTTCAGGATCGCAGCTTCGAACCGCAGCGGCCGGCCGCCGCCGACCCCTATATCCTGGCCACCACCCAGAACTCGCTGCTGGCAACCGCATTCGGACTGCCGAAAAAGGAGGTGGTCCGGGCCAAAATGGCCGGGGCCTCGGGGGACCGTCTCTGGGTGGTCCATTATCTTGCCGCTCGCTCCGGGAAGTCTCCCGAGCAAATCGAGGCTGCCCGCCAGCAGGCATCCGACTGGCCAGCCGTAGTGAACGCCCTGTGTCTCGAGCCGGCCCTTCTCTCGCCGCGCTTTGTCACCGTCCTGGACAAGCCGGGCAGCGACGAAGCTTTGTCCGCGGCGGCCGTCGACGCAACCCTGGAGTCGCGCCTGGGAGCCGAGCCGGCAGCGATCGAGGCTCTGCGCACGGCCGGAGCGACCAGCCAGGAGACCATTCTTGCGCTTTTCCTCGGGCGCAGGACCGGGCGGCCGGCCAGCGAACTTTTCCAGCGGGTGAAGTCCGGCAACGCCACCTGGGGAGAGATTCTTTCAGCTTCCGGCATCGAGGCGATGAATATCGACGATGAAATCGGCCGCTTGCTGCGCTGAAAGCGCCGCACTTTCCGGTCGTTTCTTTTCTTGCCTGATTGCTCGGCGGATGACGG
>DATBML010000195.1:0-8060 GCA_036554885.1 Desulfuromonadales bacterium | reverse complement strand
CGGCAGGCTTGACCGCTGGAGGATGCAGGAGCAGAACGTCCATGCCGAGGGTCAGAGAGTGGGCCGGCCGCGCAGCCGGAAGGTGACGATGCTCAGCAGCAGGATACCGGCGTCGCGCCACAGGGCCTCGGCGGCCGAGGTGTGGCCGCCGGCACGGAAACAGCCACAATCGATATCGAGCCCGCGGGCGACGACCGAGGCCAGGGAAAGCATGAAGATCACGGTCAGCCCGCCCGTCACCAGGGCGGCAGGGCGAACCCGTCGGTTGGCAATAAGCAGCAGCCCGGCCAGGAACTCGATATAGGGCAGCGTGGCCGCCACCAGGTAGTTCCAGCTGTAGGGAAGAATCTTGTAGTTGGCGACATCCCGGGCGAAGGCGGTCACGTCGCCGGCCTTGACCAGACCGGCATAGAGAAATAACCCGCCGAGGACGAGGCGACTGAGATGGTAGGCGATACGGGTGAAGCGGCTCACAGCGCCCCCTGTTCGACCGGCAGCCCGGCATCGCGCCATTCCGGGTAGCCCCCCTCGAAGACGCGCACGTCCCGCCAGCCCGCCTCGAGCAGTCGCACGCCCTGATCGAAGGAGTCGGGACAACCGTAGCCGTTGCAGTAGGTGATGATGACCGCGTCGGTCGGAACCGACCGGCGGAAGGCTTCGAGCTGTTCGTCCATCTCCCCCAGGGGGAGTGAGCGGGCACCGGGAAGGTGCCCATCGGCATAGAGTTCCGCGGCCCGGGCATCGATCAGGACCGCCCCCGCCGCCGTAAGTTCCCGCACCTCCGCCAGGTCGACGGGCACCGGATAGAGCGCCCGCGGCTCGGCCTCGACCTGCGGCTGCGGCAGCCGGCCGGAGTAGACATTCAGCAGCAGTCGGCCGTTGAAGGAGAGTCCGAGGACAACCCCGAGAAGAACGATGACGGCGGATTCGAGCAGGATGCGGCGGGTTTCGGCAGTCACGCTGGCTTACTCGTCGGGAGATTCGGTGAGGGAGGGGGCCAGGCTCTGGAGCATCTCCCGGAACGAACGGTTCTCCCGCTCGAGACGGCTCAGGCGCTGGTTGCAGGCGACGATCTCGCCGTTCAGCTCATCTATGAGGCGAGCCTGGTGGGTAAACCGGATCTCCAGCTCGTCCAGACGTTCCTGTAAATCTTTCACGATGCTTTCTCCTCTGTGCGGCCGTCGTCATGTTAGCAGAAGAGGATGCGGCATGCAACGCGCCAGGACGGCAATGCACGCCCACTCCGGGATTGCATTATTTTCCCGAATGAGTATGCTTAAACCCTGACTTAGCCGAGTCGGCCGGGCATTCGTCACCGGCTCTCGGCACCACCTCTCCGGGACCCCGAATGAACTTCTTTCTCCAAAGCGACACCAGACGGCTGTTGGTCCAGGGCAGAAAGCTGTTGCTTGTGGCGGCATTCACCCTGCTAGCCACCGCCGGTGCGAATTCCGGCGAAAACACCGGCCCGGGGCCGGTGCACCAAGCGGGTCACGGCGAGACGGCAGAGCCGGCCAAAGAACACGTCCACGTCCACCCCCAGCCGGCGGCGGCGACGGAAGTCGGACTGGATGAAAAGCTCGGCGCCGCCATTCCCCTCGATCTCACCTTCCGCGACGAGACGGGGCGCACGGTCACCCTGCGTGACCTGGTCACCGTTCCGACCATCATCGCCCCGGTCTACTACAAATGCCCCAATGTCTGCAGCTTTCTGCAGGGAGGACTGGCGCAGGCACTGCCGGAGGTGAAGCTGGAACCGGGAAAGGCTTTCCGGGTCCTGTCGGTCAGCTTCGACGAGACCGAGACCCCGGAACTGGCCCATCGCAGCCAGGCGATCTACCTGGATGCAATGCGGCAGCGGTTTCCGGCCGCCGCCTGGAGCTTCCTGACCGGCGACCCGGAGAACATCCGCAGCCTGCTCGATGCCGCCGGCTATCGCTTCCAGCGGCAGGGGGAGGACTTCCTCCATCCCGTCGCCATCTTCGTGGTGGCCAGCGACGGCAAAATCGTCCGCTACCTGCACGGCACCAGCGTCCTGCCGATGGATCTCACCCTGGCCCTGGTCGAGGCCTCGGAGGGCCGGATCGGGCCGACCATCCGCCGGGTGGCGCAGTTCTGCTTCAGCTATGACGCCGAAAACCGGCGCTACGTCTTCAATCTCTTCCGGGTGTCGGCCACGGTGATTCTGCTGACCGCCGGCGCCTTCCTGTCTTTCCTGATCCTGCGGGGGCGCAAGAACCCCGACCGCCCGAGGTAGTCATGACCGAAACCCGTCCCGCAACCGCCGACGCCCGGGGATTTCTCGCCCCCGACGGCAAGGGCCTCTTCGGCTGGATCTTTTCCACCGACCACAAGCGCATCGGCCTGCTCTACATGTACGCGATTCTCACCTTCTTCCTGGTGGGCGTCGCCCTCGGCGTCACCATCCGCCTGGAACTGCTCGCTCCCGGCGAGACCATCATCTCGGCGCAGGCCTATAACGCCCTGTTCACCCTGCACGGGGTGATCATGATCTTCCTCTTCATCATCCCAGGGATTCCGGCGATCTTCGGCAATCTCTTCCTGCCGATTCACATCGGCGCCAACGACGTCGCCTTCCCCCGGCTCAACCTCCTCTCCTGGTGGCTCTACATGACCGGGGCGCTGCTGGCCCTTGGCTCACTGTTCGGCAGCGCAGGCTTTCCCGACACCGGCTGGACCTTCTACGTCCCCTTCAGCACCCAGACGACCACCAACGTGCCGCTGGCGGTCTTCGCCGTCTTCATTCTCGGCTTCTCCTCGATCCTGACCGGCATCAACTTCGTCACCACCGTGCATCGCCTGCGCGCCGAGGGGATGGGCTGGGGGCGGCTGCCGCTCTTCGTCTGGGCCCTCTACTCCACCGCCTGGGTGCAGATTCTCGCCACGCCGATGCTGGCCATCACGCTGGTTCTGGTCATCCTCGAGCGGCTGCTCGGCGCCGGGCTCTTCGACCCGGCCAAGGGGGGCGACCCGATCATGTTCCAGCACCTCTTCTGGATCTACTCCCACCCGGCCGTCTACATCATGATCCTGCCCGGCATGGGGATCGTCACCGAAATCATCCCGGTCTTCGCCCGCAAGCCGGTCTTCGGCTACTGGGCCATCGCCTTCTCCAGCATCGGCATCGCCGCCGCCGGCTCCCTGGTCTGGGGGCACCACATGTTCGTCAGCGGCATGAGCGACATGGCCATCCTGGTCTTTTCCCTGCTGACCTTCATCGTCGCCATCCCCTCGGCGGTCAAGGTCTTCAACTGGGTCGCCACCCTCTACAAGGGCTCGATTTCCCTCGATCCGCCGATGCTCTTCGCCCTCAGCTTCATCTTCCTCTTCTCCATCGGCGGCCTCACCGGACTGATCCTCGGTGCGGCGGCCACCGACGTCCATGTGCACGACACCAGCTTTGTCGTCGGCCATTTCCACTACACCATGTTCGGCGGCACCGGCTTCGCCTTTTTCGGCGGCATGCACTACTGGTTTCCCAAAATCTACGGCCGGATGTACAACAAGAAGATCGCCGCCGCCGCCTGGGGGATCATGTTCGCCGGCTTCAACATGCTCTACTTTTCGATGATGATCCTCGGCCTGCGCGGGATGCCGCGACGCTACTACGACTACCTGCCCGAGTATACCGGCCTCAACGTGGTCGCCACCGTCGGTTCCTGGATTCTGGCGGCCGGACTGCTGCTGATGTTCATCAACCTCTTCCGCGGCGCCCGGTCCGGCGGGCCCTGCGGCGCCAACCCCTGGGGCGGCCGGACCCTGGAATGGAGTCTCGCCTCGCCGCCGCCGGCAGAGAACTTCGAGACGCCGCCGGTGGTGACCCACGGTCCCTACGACTTCGAGGAAGGGCCGGCTCGACCATGAATGACGCCGGACATCCTCCCGTGCACAAGGACTACACCGGGGCCAAACTCGGCATGTGGCTCTTCCTTTTCACCGAAGTCCTCCTCTTCGGCGGACTCTTCGTCCTCTACTCCGTCTACCTGCACCGCTATCCGCGGGAGTTCGCAGCAGCCGCAGCGGAACTCAACCTCACCCTCGGCGCCGCCAATACGGTCATCCTGCTCACCGGCAGCCTGCTGGTCGCCGTCGCCGTGAGCGCCGTCCGCCTGGGAAACCGGAAACTGGCCCAGTGGATGCTCTGGGGTGGGGTGCTCTCCGGCGTGCTCTTCCTGGTCAACAAGTACCTCGAGTGGTCGACGGAGATCCGGCACGGCATCTACCCGAACTCGCCGGTCCTGCTGCAGAAGGAGCAGGGCGAGATCGTCTTCTTCGGCCTCTACTACATCACCCTCGGCCTGCACGGCCTGCACGTGCTCATCGGCGCGGTGCTGCTGGCGGTGATGGCCGTCTGGGTCGCCACCGGCGCGGTCAACCGTGACGATTTCGTCAAGCTGGAGAATTCCGGGCTCTACTGGCACCTGGTCGATCTGGTCTGGATTTTCATTTTTCCACTGTATTACTTATTGCTTTGAAGGCGGAATACAGAACACAGAATGTAAAATACAGAATAAGTGCTGGAACAACCGCAGAAAATCAGATTTTCTTCTACATTCTGTATTCTGTGTTCTACCTTCTGCTCGAGAGGGTTAACAAATGTCCGAACAGCAACACCCCGCCGTTCCCTACCGCACCTTCGTCATCGTCTGGGCGCTGCTCCTCGTCCTGACGGCAATCACCGTGGCCGTGTCGCGCATCCACCTCGGCGCCCTGAACATCTGGGTCGCCCTCGGCATCGCCTCGCTCAAATCGGCACTGGTGATATTCTTCTTCATGCACCTGAAGTACGAGCGGCTGCTGTTCAAGCTCTTGCTGCTCCTGGCCCTGGTCACCCTGGCCACCTTCATCGGCCTGACCTTCTTCGACGTGCTCTACCGCTGAGGTAACCCGTGAACCCGTCCGCCATCTCGACCACCGAGGCCGTCGACTTCGTCTTCCTCTATATCTTCGGCATCTCCGCGGTGATGCTGCTGGGGATTACCGCCACCATGATCTGGTTCGTGGTGAAGTACAACCGAAAGCGGCATCCGCAGCCCCAGCCGAGTCCCCATTACAACATACTGCTCGAAGCTGTCTGGACGGTCATTCCAACCCTTATCGTCCTTACCATGTTCTGGTACGGCTGGGAAGGCTACACGACCCTGCGCGACGTGCCGGCGGACGCCCTCGAAGTTCGGGTGACCGCCCGCATGTGGTCCTGGACCTTCACCTACCCCAACGAGCGGACCAGCGACCGGCTGGTCGTGCCAGCGGGCCGGGCGGTCAAGCTCGACATTGTCTCCGAGGACGTCCTGCACAGTTTCTACGTCCCGGCCTTCCGCATCAAGCGCGATGCGGTGCCGGGGATGACCACGCACGCCTGGTTCCGGGCGCCCGAACCCGGCTCCTACGACGTATTCTGCGCCGAATATTGCGGGGTCGCCCATTCGCAGATGATCACCACCGTCGACGCCCTGCCCGAACACGACTTCGAGGAGTGGTACCGGCAGGAGACCGCCGAAGAAGAGGCTGCCGAAGGCGAGAAGCTGCTGGCCAAACATGGCTGCACCGGCTGCCACTCCCTGGACGGCTCACCCAGCGTCGGCCCGACTTTCCAGGGGCTCTTCGGACGGCAGGTGACAGTCCTCACCGACGGCAAGGAACGCGCCCTGACCGTCGATGCCGACTATCTTGAAAGATCGATCCGGCAGCCGCAGGCCGACCTGGTCAAGGACTACCCCGCAATCATGCCTTCCTACGAAGGGAAGATTCCGCAACATGACCTGGAGGAGATCATCGAATACTTCCGCAAGACCGGCGCCGGTACAGCCGGAAAGAAAGGCGGCCAGGAACTGCTGAAGGAGAAGGGGTGTCTCGGCTGCCACTCCACCGACGGCAGCCCGATGGTGGGGCCAACCCTCAAGGGGCTGTTCGACCGGCAGGTGACGGTTGAAAAGGGGAGAGAAACCCTCACCCTGACGGCCGGCGCCGATTACCTCCGCGAGTCGATCCGGCACCCCAAGGCCGCGATCGTCAAGGGCTACCCCCCGGTCATGCCCGATTTCGCCGACCTGCCGGAAGAAGAGCTGGAAGCCTTGGTCGAGTACATCAAGGAACTGCGCTGAAAAGAAACCTGGTCCAAGGTCCCGGATCCAAAGTCCAAAGTCATTGGTCCAAGTTCCGAGGCCGCTGGTCATTCGGGATTATGTCGTGTCGATTATGACCCTTTTCCGCCCCGCCCTTTCCGCCCTGGCCGCTCTCTCGGCCCTGGCCGGCTACGCTTTGCACCCATCCCCGCACGCACCGGCTGCCGCCGCTCTGCTGCTGGCAGGGGTATTCCTGCTGGCCGCCGGCTGCTCGGCCCTCAACCAGGTGCAGGAACGCGACGTCGACGCCCGCATGGAGCGCACCTGCCGCCGCCCCGTCGCCTGCGGCCGGTTGTCCGCCCAGGCAGGCCTGGCCCTCGCCCTGACCCTGGCGGCCGGCGGCCTGCTGCTCCTCGCCGCTGCCGGCGAAACCGCCTTCATATTCGGCGCCTTCGCCCTCCTCTGGTACAACGGCGTCTACACCCCCCTCAAGCGCCACACCCCCTTTGCGGTCCTGCCCGGCGCCCTGTGCGGCGCGCTGCCGCCTCTGATCGGTTGGACGGCGGCGGGCGGTGAACCGGCCGATTTCCGCATCGTCCTCATCGCCGGGCTTTTTTTCCTCTGGCAGATTCCCCATTTCTGGTTCTTCGCCCTGAAGCATCGGGAGGACTTCCAGCGGGCCGGCCTGCCGACCGTCTTCACCCGCTTCACCCCTGTGCAACTCCACCGGCTGGCCCTGGCCTGGGCCTTATCCCTCGCCTGTGCAACCCTCCTGCTGCCCGCCTTCGGCCTGCTCGAGCATCCTGCCGCCCGCCTTCTCGGCTGGGTAGCCGCTGCCGGCCTAGCCGGAGGCGCCGGGGCGATGCTGCTGACCGACAGGGCCGAGCCGCCCCGAGGCGAGCCGTTCGGCCGGCTGAACTTCGCGCTGCTCCTCATCCTTTCGTCGCTGTTGGTGGAGGGTTTCTGCTGAAAAAACTAGGGACGGATCCCGGACCCGCCCCTGTGCCATCTTGAATATTATTCTATTCTCCAATCCAGCCACCGATTCTTGTTTCAGAACCGCCGCGGATACTGATCTGAAACCGCCACCTGTTATCCTCAAGATCGACGGGTGGGTGTCCTATCCTCCGGTGTCAGCAGGACACCAGGTCCTGTTTCGGGTGGGTACCGGCGTTTACGGGCAGGGGTCCGAGGACGAACCGACAGGGGGCCTTAAGGTCAAGGCCTTATCTCGATAGGCGTTCCGTCGGGAACAACCCGCCAGATTTCCTCGATTTCTTCGTTCGTGACCGCGATACAGCCCTTGGTCCAGTCGAAATAGCGGTGATCCGCTCCGGCCCACTCGGCCCCCTTACCCAGACCGTGGATCATAATGTCCCCGCCGGGTGGAACCCCCCTCTCACCAGATCTCCGCAGATCCTCCGGACCGGGGTAGGAGATATGCAGGGCTCGGTGGTAGGAACTTTCAGGGTTCCGAAAGTCGATGACGTAGGTGCCTTCGGGTGTTTTCCGGTCCCCCTCGATCTCCTTGGGACCGACCGGATTGCGTCCAAGAGCAATCTGGTAGGTTTTGATGACTTGGCCGTTTGCCATCAGAACCATTTCCCGGGCTGCCTTGGCTACCACGACGCGGTCGGCTCGGACGTCGACGGGCAGGGACTGTCCAGCCTGGCCGGATAGGGCAGGGAACAGAAGGAGCAGAAGGAAAGCGAGGCAGAAAAAGGGAGATCCGGGCATAGTGCTCGTTCGTCGCGGTCGCGGGAGTGCGGATGTCCAAACGGGGCATCCGTCGTTTTGCGTACAGGGTGGGGAAATCGGCACCGGCGGGAGGTGCCGGCCTTCCACCCTCCTCCATGGGATGCGTTTCTTTTTTTAACTCGTTTGCCGTGCGGACGTCAACAGGTTCTTCTGGCGTAAGGATTCCGTCGAGGGGAGGACGTTGAAGCGTGAAAAGGGCCTTCCGATCAGCGATCA
>DATBML010000188.1:0-3374 GCA_036554885.1 Desulfuromonadales bacterium | reverse complement strand
TGCGGCGGCCGCCGAGCAACTGGCCATCTGGGGTGACCGGGCCGGTGTCGATGTAATCCGCCACGCCGAAGGTGCCGACCCGGCGGCGGTGGCGTTCGATTCGGCCAAGGCCGCGGTCGCCAGAGACGCCGATGTGCTCATCCTCGACACCGCCGGACGACTGCACACCAAGGTAAACCTCATGGAAGAGTTGAAAAAGGTGCGCCGGGTCCTGTCTCGCGAGATCCCTGGCGCTCCTCATGAAACGCTGCTGGTGCTCGATGCCACCACCGGCCAGAACGCCCTGGTCCAGGCCCGTCTCTTCCGGGAGACAGTGGACGTTTCAGGCATCGCCCTGACCAAGCTCGACGGTACGGCCAAAGGCGGCGTCGTCGTGGCGATCGGCGCCGAACTTGGACTGCCGGTGCGCTTTGTCGGCATTGGCGAGGGAGTCGATGACCTTCGACCCTTCGACGCCGACCTGTTTGTCGATGCGTTGTTTCAGCAGAATGTTTAATCTCTTGACTTTTTACGGCTGCTTCTCATAGAATTTCTTTTAAGCTGGAGAAGGTAAATCGTGGATTTGAATATAGTTCTTCGGCTGGAAAAAAAGATCGACCAGCTTCTGGCCCGCAATCAGGCACTGGAGGAAGAGCGTAACCGTCTGCTTGCGGAGAAAAATACTCTTGTCGGTGAACGCGAGCGCTTTTGCGCCGAACTTGACAGAGTACTCGCCAAACTGGACCGTCTGGATCAGGAGACGCCTTGAAGCATACCGTTCAGGTAACGATTCTCGGTCAACAGTATACCGTGAAGAGTGACGCTACCCCGGACGAGGTTGCCAAGGTGGTCGTTTTTGCGAATGAAAAGATTGCCGAGGTGGCGGCATCGGGGCGGACCGTCGATTCTCTCCATGTTGCCGTCCTTGCTCTGCTCAACCTGGCAGGCGCGTTCCTTCGCCTGCAGGAAGAGCGGTCGATAACGACTAGCCAGCCGCATTCGGATCCGCAAATGGATTCCCGGCTTTTGCGGCTGCTGGAACGACTGGAGCGTGTTTGTCCGGAGGCATCCTAATGGTTGCCCATTCCGCTGTGCAAAGGCAGGTTCTTTAGAGTGGAATTACCCTGGTCTCCGTGCGGAGATTTTAGATAGGCAGGCAGATGGTTTCAATGCGCCCTGGTATTTCGGGCGCTTCGCTGGTCCGGTTGTAAGACGCCCGTTCGCATATTCTCTTGCTGAGTTGACAGCATGCACATGATGCTCTCTACGGATGACAGTGCGCCGCTCCCTTCTGTGTTGAACAGAAAACAGAAGATTCGTGACGCGTGCTCTCTCCGGTTGGCGGCCGCTTGTCGGCAGGCAACAACGGCCGTCGGCCGGGCAGGCAAGTGTTGAACGTAGTCTCAACTTCCGCTGGACCTGCATACCACCCACCCCTTCTCATCTAAACCCTCCCTTACGGAGATCACCCGAGACTGCGGGATCTCTGCCATGCCCAAACGCTCCATCCGGGATGAATTGCTTGCCCGCCGTCGCCACCTGGCGGTTGAAACTTGTCTGGGGCGCAGCCTGGCGGCGCAACAGGCCCTCCTGCTTACACCTGAATTTGTGGCGGCGACCGTCGTGGCTTTGTATAGCCCGGTGCGGAATGAAGTGTTTACCGAGGAAATATTTACGGAAGCCCGACGCTCGGGTAAAACCGTAACCTACCCCCGGGTCCGCGGGACCTTGCTGGAATTTGTCGAAGTGAGGGAGCGGCAGGAGCTTGAACCCGGCGCCTATGGCATTCTTGAGCCGGGAGGTGTGCAAGTTGTGCCGGTGACGGCGCTGGAGTTGATAGTGGTGCCGGGCGTCGCCTTTGACCTTACGGGGCATCGCCTTGGCTATGGTAAAGGCTATTACGACCGCTTCCTGCACGGACGCCGGGTACAACTCGTCGGCCTCTGTTTCGATTTCCAGTTGGTCGAGAGGTTGCCGGCTGAAGCCCACGACGTCCGAATGAACATGATAGTGACCGAGGAACGCACGTTGCGTATTGCTGCTGCTGGTCCTGGCAGCAACAGGCAACCCAACATAAACTAAGTGAGGAGGGTCCGACTTTGCGAATAGAACTCGTACTGATTTTGATTGTCGCAGCCTCGGCTGTCGGCGTGTTCGCCGGCATGCTGCTGCGCCGTAAGCTGGCCGAGTCCCGCATTGCCAATGCGGAAAGGGCTTCGGCGCAGATTGTCGAGGAAGCCAGGAAAGAGGCGGATTCGATCCGCAAGGAAGCGGTTATTCAGGCCAAGGATATGGTGCTGGAGGCCAAATCCGACTGGGAGAAGGAGTCGCGGGAGTTGCGCCGTGAACTTCAGGTGCAGGAAAAACGCCTGCTGCAGAAAGAAGAGAATCTGGATCGAAAAATCGTTCAGTTGGACGACCGGGAGAGTGATCTCGGTAAACGTGAAAAGACCTTGCTGCAGCAGGAAGAGCACCTCAGGAGCCGGGAACAGGAAGTCGATAATCTCATCCTTGAGCAGATGGCCCGACTGGAAAACATCTCGGGAATGAAGTCCGAGGAGGCCAAGCAGCACTTGATGGATGCCATGGAGAGCGAAGCCCGGCACGATTCAGCCAAGCGGATCAAGGAAATCGAGGACGAGGCCAGGGAGTCCGCGGACAAGAAGGCCAAGGAGATACTGGCCCTTGCCATCCAGCGCTACGCCGGCGATTTTGTTGCCGAGAAGACGGTGAGCGTGGTGCCGCTGCCTTCCGACGAGATGAAGGGGCGCATCATAGGTCGTGAGGGGCGCAATATCCGGGCGATCGAGGCGGCCACCGGCATCGACCTGATCATCGACGATACGCCTGAAGCGGTCATCATCTCGGGGTTCAATCCGGTGCGTCGCGAAGTGGCCCGCCTGGCGCTTGAGCGGCTGATTACCGACGGGCGCATCCATCCGGCTCGGATTGAGGAAGTGGTCAGCAAGGCCACGCAGGATGTCGACAATGCCATTCGGGAGGCCGGCGAGCAAGCCACCTTCGATGTCGGGGTGCACGGCATCCATCCGGAGATCATCAAGCTGATCGGCCGTCTCCGCTACCGCACTTCCTACGGGCAGAACGTCCTGCAGCATTCCCTGGAGGTGGCCTTCCTGTGCGGAATCATGGCATCTGAGCTGGGATTGAATGTCAAGCAGGCCAAGCGTGCAGGACTGCTGCACGACATCGGCAAGGCTGTCGATCATGAAATCGAGGGCTCGCACGCGGTGATCGGTGCCGATCTGGCGCGTAAGTACGGTGAGGCACCCCCGATTGTTCACGCCCTGGCGGCCCACCACGAGGACGAGAAACCCGAGTCGATCCTTGCAGTACTGGTGCAGGCGGCAGACGCCCTTTCGGGTGCGCGTCCCGGC